>JAYVSE010000093.1:0-5281 GCA_043775635.1 Planctomycetaceae bacterium
TTAGTAACCCGCTGCGTAAGCGAGGGATCACTGCCATCCCTCGCTTACGCATTCGGGTTATCATTTGCACGCTAAAATTCAAAACACAACTAAATCAACGGCCCGCTAGCGCCTTGCCGCTCACTTACTCGGCGCTGTCCAGCTAGTTTACCTTTTTTATCTCAACATTGCGGAATTCTACGGCATCACCATGGCCAGCGAAGCCAAAGAATCCGCTCTTCAGATCTTTGCCTGGATGCGGTGAATTCGCCATAATTTCCTTCACTTCGGCAAGATCACCGTTGAGAATCAGCGTCCCATTGAGCTCCACCTTGATCTTCGAGCCCATGACGGTTACTTCCTGGAAGTTCCAATCACCCGTCGCGCGGTGGTAGCCTCGCTGAGCAGCGATCATCCCATAGGCGGAACCGTGAGCTTGTCGTGGATCAAGGCCCTTATAATTGGGATGCTCGGTATCAAGGACCTGCAATTCACACATGCCAGCATAAGCGGCATCGCCTGAGCCTGGGTAGCGAATTGCCAAGCCATTATTGCCCGCAGGCGGAAGCTTGAATTCCAACCGCGCGACGAAATTAGCGTACTCGTCTTTGGTATGCAGGACACCGCCCTTGCCTTCCTTACAACGGATCGCCCCGCCCACGATTTCGTAATTGTCGATCGCTCCGCCCCAAGCACTCAAATCCTGGCCATTCGAAAGCGCGGTGAAACCGTCATGGTGATGCGATCGAAGGATTTCGTTTGCCTCGACGGCACCGATCTCGCGGACCTTAATATTTCGCCAACGAATCTCACCACCGTGCGTTTGCAACTGAACCGGTCCCTGACTGACGAGCGATGTCTTGCGATCCCAATAATTTTCCATGATCGCATGATCGACTACATGTTTGCCGTTAAGCCAAACGCTGGTTCGAGTACCAATTTGTTGAATCTTGAATTCGTTCCACTCACCAAAGGGACGATCCGCAATTTCGGCAGGGTCTTTGCCTGGAGCTCCGGGCGAATTATTCCACAGTCCACCCGAACCCTTATCTTGACCGTCGGAGAGTTTTTCCGCCTTGTGATTCCAGATTTGGACCTGCGGATTAGACTTCAAATAAATCCCACTATCAGCTTGGGGGATTGTTTTGTACTCGATCAGCAATTCGTAATCGCCGTACATTCCATCCGTCGTTAAATAAACCCCGTGCCCATCATTGACCAGTTCGCCGTTTTCTACGGTCCAATGTGCAATCGCGTCTTTCTGCCATTCGGCTAGCTTCGCGGCTCGTTCAGGTTCGGGCATTGCCGCGAGTGCTCGCGGGTCCATTGTTGACTCACCGTGCCAACCGGTCAAATCTTTGCCATTGAAGATCGATTTAAAATCTGGTTTTGGCGAAGCTTCCTGGCTGGCGCAGGAGTTGTAGACGGACGCTGTGGCGATTGCCAGCGAAAGGCAAAATCCAAGGTGACGTGGCGTATTCAAAGTAGGTTCCTCAAGTCGACGTTTTTTGTTCAATTCACCAACATCGTACACCGATCGCGCGACGAATGCCAAGTTACCCAAGGCAAAGTTTGCAAAAGTCAAAACCAACGGCGTTTACGGACGGCAGATAGCCATTTCGACCATCGATGATCTACCCACCCGTACCAGGTAAAGGTTTAAAATTTAAAATTTCGTGGGTATCTTCAGCGGCACCCATGCACCCTCGATATGATTTGGCGCTAATGATCCGAAGTCCATTTTAGTAGGAGTTATCAATTATTAACGATGGTACGACCTAAGACCTTGCGCTGGAGCACCTGCCTTTACTGCTTGATGACACTATTCTCGACCATAGCGCAAGCCCAGGAGCGAGCGAATATCTGGGATCGTTCCATCCTTCCCCAGCCATTTGATAAACAACCATTTCATCAGATCGCGATTCCAGACTGGCTGCAGGAGACGCTGGGTTGCGGTTACACATTGTCGGTGATGAGTGCTCAACAGCGTGAGTTGGCCGCCGGACATGGGGTAAGGCTGAGCGAGATGGGGTTCGTCGATCCATTCTTTGCGTACTATGACAGCAAGTTGCTCCTGCGGCGTAATCCACATGTGCCGCCTGAGCGACTGGAAAAAGACCTTGCCGAATACAAGCGTCTTGGTGTTCGGATCCTCGGAGTCTATCCGCCGTGCCTACAAGCTGAAGCGTACGAACTGCATCTCGATTGGCGTCGCATTGCGACAAACACGACCGAGATTCCGCAGACTGATATGGTCAAATTCCCGCACGGCGGAATGTTGTGTCTGCTCGGGCCGTATGGAGATTTTTTTATCGATGTGTTGGCGGAGATTCTCACCAAGTTTCCGGATGTTGATGCGTTCAGTTTCGACGGTTTGCATTATGGCGGCGTCTGCTACTGCGAACACTGTCGTGAGAATTATCGTGCTGAAACGGGGTCTGGAATTCCCAACGCCGACCTCAACGACATCGAGTTTCGGAAGTATCAGCATTGGGCCGACCGAAGAATGGAAGACCTTGTACGGCGGATGCAAACGCGGCTAAAAGGCATCAAGCCCGAAGTCGCCCTTGTCACCTGGACCACGAATGCGGGACGGTATGGGCACTTTCTGAGCATCCCGCGCAACATGCCGGCGCGCATGAACTTGTTGCTCGACGCACCCGACCAAGAATTCTGGATGGACGAATCCAATCGCGGCACAACGATCGTACCGGCGTTTGCCAACGCTTACGTCTGGGCTTGTACCAATCACCGAGTGGCGTTCAGTGAGCCCTACATTCTGAGCCATGGCAATCCCTATGGAAACGATAGCTTCCCTCCATCGGAAATTCAGCGGCGCATGTTGCTGGCCGCGACCTACGGTGCCAGTCCCAGCATCGCTGTGATTCAATCTCCGAACCTACAGCAAGGATTATACGACTGTATGGACGAGCTGCAACGTCGCATGGAATGGCTGATTCGTAAACAACCCGAACCATGGGCTGCGCTAGTGATGAGCGATAACACGCGCAATTTTTACGGGCGGACGGCAGGCCAAGTTGAAGAACGCTACTTGGCCAACGTCTTTGGTGCCTTCCGAACGGTTGTGGAAGAGCACTTGCCAACGACAGTGATTAACGATTGGAATCTGACCACCGAAGACTTGTCGCGTTACAAAGTCCTGATACTCGCAAACACGGCTTGTCTCGATGATCGACAGGTTGCCGCAGTACGTGAGTTTGTCGCCAACGGCGGCGGACTCGTTGCCAGCCTGGATACCTCGCTGTTCGATGAATTCGGCACACCGCGAAACAACTTCGCTTTGGCAGATGTCTTGGGAGTGGACTATCGAGGTATTTTGACGAACACGACGGAGTCGACTGAATCACTTGACGTAAACTTTGCCAAAGCGATAGGGCCCGATTACTGGGAGAAACGCAAAAACGTGTTTGATTTCCGCCAAGATCCAATGTCTTTTTTGAATCAGGGAAAGATGCGAGTCTACGTTCATGAGCAACGGGTGACATTTAAAGGGCCGGCGGTGAAAGTGCAGGCTCTATCGGCCGATCAACAAGTCGTGGGTTACATTCGTTTCAAGAACAATCCTGTCGTCGCGGACTTTCCAGCGATTGTGACTCAGCAATTCGGTAAAGGACGAGTTGCCTACTTTGCTGCTGGCCTCGATGCGAGTTACTACTTGTATGCGTATCCTTACCAGCGACTGGCACTCAAGCATGCAATCACCTGGGCCGCCAATCAGCCACCTCGCGTTCGAGTCACCGCTCCAATGTGTGTGCACAGCACCGTCATGCGGCAAACGACAGAAACGGGATCACGGCTGATTGTGCATCTTTTCAATGACCTAAATACGACGGCGCATCACGCGTTGCCGATCGATGATGTTCCGCTGCGCGAGGAGACCGTGCCTATTCACAACATTCAGATCAACTTCCATGCTGACTATGGTGTGACTCACGCCAAGCAGCAGCCGGAGGGAAGCGAATTGCGGGTAACAAAGACGGTTGACGGAACTAGTCTGATCGTGCCAAAGTTAGAGATTCATACCATGGTCGTGGTGGAGTTACATGAGCGGTAAAAACTGGTTTCTCGTGATTGCTTGGCTAATCTACTAGTGTGATTTTTCTTCTTCCAACAGCAACCCGAAGCCGCTGGTGTATAGCCTTTAGGCGATTCCTTTTCGACGCGTTAAGCAGGCGGCTAAAGCCCAATACCGCTAAGTTAATATGTCAAAAAAGCAGCATTCCTGCGAGGATCAGGGTGTTAAATCAAATCACCTCAGCAAGGAAGCTGCCATGTCAGAGACTGACACAAAATCAACGTCAACGCAAGACACACCCATCGGTCGAGAACGGATTGCTTGTCTTAAAAGGATTGTCAGCCAGCGGCTGCTCGAGCAGGAAATTGGCAAGCGCAAGCTGGACAAGCGGGCGTGCCCGAAGTGCCCGTCTCGGGTGATCGTTTGGTTCATCATTGCCATGTGGCTTTATGGCAACGATAGCTACTGCCAAGTCTTTCGGTGGCTGCATCGGTTCTCGCCACGGTTCACGCCAAGTTCCAGCGCTTTGACGCAAGCCAGGGCAAAAGTCGGTGTACCGATCCTCGTCTACACCTATCGAGCTGTCGTTGAATGCTTGTGCTCGGAAAAGATTCCCGACTCGTTCTATGCCGGTCGAAGGCTAGTTGCGGTGGACGGGTTCGTGCTCAATTTGCCTGACTCCGAAGCGAATCGACGAGCCTTTGGTAGACCCACTAATGGAACCTCCGTGGGCGCTTTCCCGCAGGTTCGAATCGTGGCCTTGTGTGAAGTCGGTTCGCATGTGTTTTTCAACTTTCTGGCCAAACCGATTCGCTGCGGTGAAGCCACCATGGCACAGCATGTCTACAAGGGTTTACCTGAGAAAAGCCTGCTTTTGTTCGATATCGGCTTCTGCTCGACCAAGCTGATGAAACAGGTCATTGATCAGAACTCCGACTTACTCGGTCGAGCCAAAGCGAACCGCTGTTTTGAAAAGATGGAAGTTCTCTCCGACGGTTCCTATTTGTCAAAAATCTATGAAAGCGACTACGATCGTCTCCACGATCGCAATGGCACGGTTGTTCGCGTGATTGAATACACGATTGATGATCCTGAACGCGTCGGTAACGGCGAAGTGCATCGTCTCGTTACCACTCTTCTCGATGAGCAGGAGCATCCAGCGGAAGTGCTGATTGTGCTTTACCATGAACGTTGGGAAGAGGAACTGGCAATCGATGAAGGCAAGACTCATCTTCGCAATCACCAGACGCTACGCAGCCATCATCC
>JAYVSE010000094.1:0-10399 GCA_043775635.1 Planctomycetaceae bacterium
GAAAAAGGAATTCAAAAAATATTTTGAATCAGGACTTGCCAATATTTAAGACCGTCGCTCTCCCCGAGTACGGAGCGAGGGGAGCCAGAATAACGATCGGCGATGGAGGCTGCCCAGACGGACAACCTATCGCTCCAATTATGCCTTTTTCTTGATCTCGCTCCAATCTCAAAAACCAGGGCGAGTAGATTCTTTGAGCTGTTTTTTGCGACTTGGGACGATTGGTAGATGAATATCGATGACCTCTTGAACCGCCACTTTGGTCACACGGAGTTTCAGGGTTGCCAGCGTGCCGTCATCGATTGCGTCATGCAGGACCGAAACGCGATGTTGATTGCCCCGACCGGTAGCGGAAAATCTCTTTGCTACCAATTGCCGGCCGTTGCGTTTGACAAGCCGAACGACCTAGTCCTGGTGCTGTCGCCACTGATCGCGCTGATGCACGATCAAGTCGCTTCGCTACGCCTGCGAAATATCGAGGCCACGTATATCAACTCGTCATTGTCTGGTGACGAGCGAAACAAACGCTACCGAGAGGTTGCCAACGCTCAACACCGCTTGATCTATGTCACGCCAGAGCGATTTCGCAAGCCTGAGTTTCGTGAAGTCCTGGCGAATCGTCGCGTCCGACTGTTGGCGGTTGACGAAGCCCACTGTGTCAGCCAATGGGGTCACGATTTTCGTCCGGATTATTCACGTATCGCCGAGATTCGCGAGAACCTGAATAACCCAACGACCATTGCATTGACGGCTACCGCGACACGCGATTGCCAGCGCGATATCGCGACGCAACTTGGCATTGCGATGGAGGACTTGACGCTCTTTCACGACGGGATTGAGCGGTCCAATTTACGATTGGAAGTCGAGGAGGTTTGGGGAGACTCCGACAAGCTGGCACGGATCGAAGCGGCTATTCGTGATCCGCTTTATGCTGAGGGCAGCCATATCGTTTATTTTTCGTTGATCAAAACGTTGGAGCTTTTCAGCGAGCGGTTGCGTGAACAGGGCGTGTGGCACGTTTGTTATCACGGTGATCTCCCGAGGCGAGAACGCCGAAAAATTCAAGACGATTTCATGGGAGGCAAGGTCGATCTTGTCCTGGCAACGAATGCATTTGGTATGGGGATCGATAAGGCAGACATCCGGCTGGTGGTTCATGCGGAAACGCCCGGGTCGATTGAGTCGTACTACCAAGAAGTGGGCCGCGCGGGTCGAGACGGCAAGCCGAGTCTTTGTCTCTGGTTATATGATCAAGCCGATTTAATGATTCAAATGCAATTCATCGATTGGCGAAACCCAGATGCGGACTATTACGGTCGATTACTGCATTTCTTGACCCATCGTGGTGAAGAGTGCCGTGCCTTTGGATTGGATTGGCTGAACGAAAAACTACAGCGAGTCAGCCGCCATGACCACCGCTTGCAAACCGCACTGGCGATGCTCGATCGATTTGGTATCGTTGCTGGCCCGCAGGTTCCCGAATGCTTTGAACTGCTGGCCAATTTTGACGAGCGTTTTGAGAGCGACGAGCTACTAGGGCAAAAGAAACGGCGCGATCAACAACGATTGCTCGCTATGGTCCAGCTCGCCCGACACGTTGGCGATCGAAAACAATTTCTTGAAGACTATTTCATGTCGTAGCAATGTGGGATAGGCTTCCAGCCTGTCGCATTGAAAATGACAGGCTGGAAGCCTATCCCACTTCAAAAACCGGACAGTTATTGATCGAACGGTCCTAACGAACCGTTGACGAGGGTTTCGCAACCGCGAGTTGAAGGGAGCCGTCGATGTCATCAGGGAAGATTGTCCAGACGGGAATGCGGCGAGTCATTTCCTTGGTTACGCGTTTGGTGGCATCGTTTGTCTTTTTCTTCTTCAACGTGTCTCGTATTTCATCTTGCAATTCACTCAGTGGTCGCACACCTTCGGGACGTCGCCCCAGGACACGGAAGATGTGCAGTCCAACTTCGTCTTCAATAACTTCGCTCATGGCACCGGTCGGGAGGTTGAAGAGTTGTTCTTCAACGATCGAGGACGCGAGTGAACCACGGTTAGTCCATTCGTGAAGTCCACCACGGGAGGCAAATGGTTCGTCGGACTTCGCTTTTGCCACCGCTTGCATGCTGCCACCAAAAAAGGCTTCTCGGCCCATTTCATTGATTTTGGCTTCCGCCGCTTGACGACTGCCCGATTTTTCAAATGAGGCAGTTAACTGCTCGTAACGCACCTGAGCTTTGAACTGGAACTTGGCTTTATTGTCGTCGTAATAATTTTGAATTTCGATCAACATAATTTCAGGGTCCTTCTCGATCTTGTCCGAGCGATAGAGGTACGCGAGCATTTGGTCGATGAAGTCTCGTTTCGTTGATTCGTAAGAGCTTCCTTCCAATTTCAGCGCAGCATCCAGGTCGTCAATGTTATTTACACCAAGCCTTTTGTAGACCTTTGGCAATTCGGACTCCGCAAACATTTGACGAGCGCGAGATTGGAGTTTTATTTCCGCTTCGTTGCGTTTTTCGGCGGATTGGGTTCCGACCTGCGAAAGCAGGAAGGATTCCCGCAGCATTTTGAGCTGGATGGTTTGCGCAAGCAGCGATCGAAATAGGACCGAACGCATGTATTTCAGTTCCTGTTCGTTGGGAACTTGTTCCGATTTGCCAGTGATTTCTCGAATGCGGCTTTCCACTCTCGGCATGATGTCCCCGACCATAAGCGGCACCTTCCCAACGACCGCAACCACGGCAGCCGGATCTTCAGGAATTTCTGCTTCAAGTGCGTCGCGGATAGCGTCAGGCGACGGAGACTGCGCCATTACCCCAGTTGCCCACTCTGGATGCAATTGCGAGGGTATGCAAAAGGCGACAATCAGCAAAAACAGCAGCGGTAATGGGGCGAAATTCGTTTTCATGGCGAAATTTTGATGAAACTTGGGTAAAATCCGTCTGCGTTGTGGCCAAAAGCAAAATTCGCACTTCGATCAATTTCGCTTTTAGAACAGGACGCACCGATAAATCAAGACGAATTGAAACAACCATCGTTATTCCACCGATAAAATAAGTTCCTTCCTCGACTCCCCCTGGGTGGAACACGATCCATTCGACTAAACTACCTGCCATGTCGCTAATAATTCTTCGATGCGTGTTTATCATTTGTGCCGGCGGTGCGTCGGCCATTATCAATTCATCATTGCCCAACGGCTCTGCGTCCCACGACCCGTACGTGGTCTTTTTGACCATGATGGGCATCGCCGCAGCGGTTGTTGTGGGTGATATCTACGTTCCACGAAAGCGTATTGACACTATTTCAGCCGTGTATTTTGGTTTGGTCGTGGGCACACTGCTAACTTATATTCTCGGAATCGCCGCCGCCCCGCTGTTGGAACGCAGTGGAATCACGGGGTCGGTCATGCTCGTGGTGGCCGTCATTGCCTGCTACATCTGCATTAGCGTCTTGATTCAGACCAAAGACGACTTCCGGTTCCTGATTCCTTACGTAGAATTCGTCCGCGACGTAAAGGGTTTTAAGCCGTTAATCCTCGATACCAGCGTGATTATCGACGGCAGAATTGAGGATTTGGTCGCAACCAACATTTTTGACAACCAACTGATCCTGCCACGTTTCGCGCTAAGCGAATTGCAAGGGATCGCAGATAGCAGCGACAAGCTACGCCGCCAACGTGGCCGCCGTGGGCTCGATATTCTCAATCGACTTCGTGCCGATCCAACCGTTGATCTGCAAATTTTCGATCGGGACCTACCCGAGTTTGCTGGGCATCCTGTCGATATGAAGCTGGTGCTGCTCGCCAAGCACCTGGAAGGCAAAGTGGTCACGGGTGACTTTAATCTCAACCAAGTTGCCAAGATTCATAACGTCCAAGTTATCAACTTAAACGAGATTTCCAACGCACTAAAGCCACGTTTATTGCCAGGCGAAACCTTCCGCTTGAAAGTGATTAAGGCTGGCGAAGGTCAAGACCAAGGCGTTGGGTACCTTGAAGACGGCACCATGGTTGTGATCGAAGGTGGTCGCAACCATATTTCAAAGGAGCTCGATGTTGTTGTAACCAGTATCTTGCAAACCAATGCAGGTCGGATGATCTTCGCAAAGTACGAATCGTAAGTTTGGAGACTTCGCGCCGTGCTCGCCAAACGGATCATCCCTTGTCTCGATGTTCGCGAAGGTCGCGTCGTCAAAGGTACCAACTTCGTCAATCTGCGTGACGCGGGTGACCCCGTCGAAGTCGCCCGACGCTATGAACGTGAAGGTGCCGACGAACTCGTCTTTCTCGATATCACAGCCAGCCACGAAAAACGCGACATCATGCTGGACGTTGTCCGGCGATGTGCCGAACAAGTTTTTATGCCACTGACCGTTGGTGGTGGCATACGCACGATAGACGATATTCGCACGCTGCTCTCCGCCGGTTGCGACAAGGTTTCCATTAATTCCACAGCCTGCAAAAACCCATCATTGGTACGCCAAGCCGCCGACCGTTTCGGTAGCCAGTGCATCGTAGTAAATATCGATCCCAAGCGAGTGATTCGCGACGGGAATGAAATTTGGGAAGTCCACATTAACGGCGGTCGAACTCCCACAGGCTTGGAAGCCGTTGCTTGGGCTCGAGAAGTGGAACGATTAGGGGCCGGCGAAATTGTCCTGACAAGCATGGACGCCGACGGTACCCGCGATGGCTACGACATTCCGATCACGTCCGCCGTCAGCGATGCCGTCTCCATTCCTGTAGTTGCTAGCGGCGGCGCTGGTCACCCGCAACACCTTGTCGATGCCATTACCAAAGGGAAAGCGGACGCCGTGCTGGCAGCAAGTATCTTCCATTTCGGTCAATTCACGATCGCGGAAACCAAGCGATTCATGCAAGCTGCCGGTATCCCGGTTCGACTGTAGTTCAGTAATCATATCGCTGTGGATGCACGAATCAGCTAGTCTCGACCGCAGCATCAAGATGCGTGCGTGTAACGTGGCGTCCTTGCTGCTTCCCACATCGCGGACATGAACGAAATTGGAGCCACTCGTGCGATCACTGCGTGCTTTCGGAAAGCTTTTATGCACCTGCACCGGGATGCTGGTCACACTTATCAACACGGGATGTGCGCCAAGTGTTTCGACAACTGCCCAGCCAAGTGACGTCCACGAAGCTGAATCTCGTAGCACCAATGTTTTAGACGCTGAGCCGATGAGCAGCTTCGACCAACCGCTGGTCGTCGCCGTTTGTCCACAACCCTTTCAATGTGCGCTTGAACCTTGGGTCCAGCGGCGCAAACACGATGGATTGAATGTGGTGGTGATTGATTCGCAGCCAACCGCAATGGATCTCAAGAAATCGCTCGTCGCGGCCAACAATGGCCGCTGTCGATACATCTTGCTGGTTGGGGATTCAATGCTAACAGCCGGCGGCGAACCGTCTGATTCGCGTCAATTCGTCCCGACGATTTATCTCGATGCAGATGTGACGAAGCAGTACCAGCAAACACCGCAGTTGCCTGGTGATTACAGCTATGGCGACTTCGATGATGATGGCGTTGCCGATGCCGCAGTTGGCCGGTTACCGATCAAGAATTCATCGCAGCTCAGTCAACTGATCGATCGCATCATCGCCTACGAAGAGAGTAAAGATTTCGGACGGTGGCGATCTCGTGTCGATCTTGTTGCGGGCATCGGAGGATTTGGGAATGTTATCGATGGGGCCATCGAAATGGTCGCTGGTGGGATCGTCACCGGCAGTCTCCCCGGTTCGGTCCGGACTCGCATTACACACGCGAGTCCGACCAGCGATTTCCATCCCGGAATGGCTGAGTTCACACCGACCGTCCTTCGAAATTATGAAGACGGTGCGCGGTTTTGGGTTTATGCAGGTCATGGTTGGATCGACGAACTGGATCGAGTACCTGGTAATCAATTTGGTCGACCCGTTTTATCGATGAGCGATCTGCCTAGCCTGCACCGCTCCCATCAATCATCGCCGATTGCGCTGATGCTTGCTTGTTATACCGGTGCGTTCGATGCGCCAAGCGACTGCTTGGCCGAACGCATGCTGCTTGCCGACGACGGGCCAATTGCGATTCTCGCGGGTACACGGGTCACCATGCCGTATGGTAACGCGGCCACCGCGATCGGACTCATTAATGCTGTTTATGAGGAACGTACACCTCGTTTAGGCGACGCATGGCTGAAAGCATTGCAAGAATTACCGCTGTCATCAACAAGTAACCCGTTGCTACAAAGTCGCCGAATGATGATTGACGGCATTGCCTCAATCCTGGGTGGCGGTGCCCGAATCGATGATGAGCGCCGTGAACACATGCAGCTTTACAACTGGTTGGGAGATCCGACGCTACATATCGCTTCTGGTGACAACATCGAGATTGCCGAACCCGCAGATTTGATTGCAGGTAAGACATGGCTTCTCGAAGGAACGGTGCCAATTGCGGGAGAACTGACGATAGAAGTGCATCGACGCTTGGGCTCGCCGTTGCCACAGGCCACAGCGTCAAAGTCCCGCTATGACGCGGCCAACGATACGGTGCTTGATTCTCGCACGATTTCCGTTGAGCCCGGCGAATGGCGATGCGAGTTTCGCGGGATACCTTTGGCAAGTATTAAACCAACCACTTCGCTTCCCATCGTAATCAAAGCGGATCTCGTCGGACGGAAAGGGTTTGCCACTGGATCGCGATCCGCCTGGCTACGCTCCCAAACCAAGCAGGTGACCGAATCGAAAACTTCCGATCTAGGCGTTGATGCAATGAAGCCCTAAATGCGTTACTATGATCGACTTCGCGGGTGTAACTCAGTTGGTAGAGTGACAGCTTCCCAAGCTGCCTGTCGAGGGTTCGAATCCCTTCACCCGCTTAAAAAAACAAACTGACTACGCCCGCCGAGTCAGACCCAGGTCTGTCGAACGTGCCAAGTCTGCGATCAAAGGCGGATGCAAAGAACTGATCGAAGCGTTGGAATCTGGCGAGATTCAATCTTCAACCGCTGTGCCGCCTGAGCACGGCGACGATCGACGAGCGATCGGAGCTTCATTCGAGGAAAATACGGCGACTACATTCGGAAGGCCATCGTATTCCAACGAAACGCTATCATTTCATGGCATCCGCTATGGGCGGGTCGGATATGCCGCAGAGGGTTATTTGTGTTTGAAAAGACCTGTATGAAAAGTTTGCCGAAAAAGACTAGAGTTCATTTTTTGTCCATGCCGATAAAACCAAATTAACGCTTAGTTGCTTGCGTAAGTGATGTCCTAGTTGGCGGTTGCGGCATCAATCAGCCCGGATTTTTTACCGGGGGGATTTTCCCGGCGAATCTAGGAACTAGACTTTGATAACAAGGAAAAAAATAGATCGCAGTTGTTTGCCACAGAAAACGGCAGTAATTGGATCAATCATCGCTATGAACAAGACGCTTTACATTGAAGAAGCACGAAGGCGAGTTGACGCTTTTGGCCAAATTGACGCTGTTGGTGAGAGCCAATACGCAATGGAATGCCTTGATTGCGAAGCTTGGCTCCGGATCGGTATCGATGTTTTCAAGTTCTTGACCGATGTCGAAGAAGCGATGCGGCTTGCGATTTACCGAGGAAAGGCCCCTGAGGGCATGACGGTTGACGCGTTAACTGCGATGTTTGAAGGTTTCTTTAATCAGTGGCTAATCACCGCACGGCAGGCGGATCGCTGGATTCGGCAGTGCGAATCGCGAGGCTATGTGGTTGATCATAAAGAAGCTTTTTTTGACTGCGTTTCAGATGCTAAACTGATTGTAGAATTCCGTGACGAGGAATATCTGCCAGACGGTCTCAAGCCATTTCGGAATCGTGCCATAAGTGAGATTCAGAATGGCACGACTGCCGAGTTCTTTCCGGAACAATAATCGTACAACCAGAGATTTTCGCGAGCTGTTCGCTAATTTAAGCGCACAGCAGCGAGACTTAGTAAAAGAAGCCGCGAAGGCGTTTCATAACAATCCCAACCAACCCGGTTTCCGGTTGCATCGACTTCGAGAGAACTGCGTTGGTGAACATCTCAGAGAGAGTTGGTCTGTATCTATTACGATGAGGCTCAGAGCGATCTTCGTTAAAGATGGCGACGGTCGCGTTTGGTATTGGGTTGGGACGCACGCTCAATACGATCGTTTTACAGGGAGCTAGTGCAACCGTTCGTTCGAGTCAATGGTTGTCTTTCGATAGCCGCAAATAATCGGCCCGAACTTCAGACCCAACTTCACGGCTTTGTGAAAGTGCAAGGATTGGCCGCAGTACCTGCCGGCACTGTTGTGCGAAGCGATCCATTCTCGCTCCCTTTCAAGCATATTCTTCATGCCGTCGCAATCGATCCGTTCTACGATTCGTCAATCGAACTTGTTAGGTCGACCTTTGCAAAGGCAATGGACATGGCTATCGATCTAGGGGCTCTCACGATCTCGTCGCCCACGCTCGCGACCGGCTATGGGCCAATGTCCATTAGTGATTTCGGAACCGCAATAGCGCCCGTTGCGGAGTATCCTCGACTAACGCAATTGGCTCTCACTATCGTCGTTAGACGAGTTGACGATGCGAGTGCTCTCCGAGACTCGTTAAGCCAAGCGGGTGTGCAGGTGGCCGAATGAAGTACGGTGTTTGCTTTCTATTGCTTTCCACAGCGCTTTTGATGACCGCCATTCAAGGTGGCAGATGGTATTTCGTTCTCGTATATCCAGCGATCTCATTTGCAATCGTAGCGATCGGCTACTTTGGTTTCGGGCCAACAATCTTTGGAAAGAGCTCCGATGGAAAACGCAAGTGGCTCGCCACCTTCTTTTTGTTGCCCTATCTATTCCTCACTTTGGTTACATGGCATCTCCTTCGATTACTCTCCCGAGAATCTTCTACAAACCAACTTGATACCGATTTCCTGTTGTCACGTCGACTTCTCGGAAGGGAAATGCCCGAATCGGTGATGTCGGTTGTCGACCTGACTTGCGAATTACTCGAACCAAGAAACATTAGGCAAACCAAGCGTTACTTGTGCTTTCCAATTCTTGATGCAAGCAGCCCTAAGCGACTCGAACTTGTTTCACTGGCGAAAGAGATCCTTGATCTCCCCAAGCCGACCCTCATTCATTGTGCCCAAGGACACGGACGCACTGGCTTAATCGCTGCTGCTGTTTTGATTGTTTCCAGGAAAGCACAATCGGCAAAAGAAGCCATTTCAATGGTGAAAGCGGTTCGTCCTGGCATCGAACTGAATTCCGAGCAAAAAAAGACCTTGGAGTCGATCGAATGAACGAAAACGCAATCATCGGCTGCATTTTAGGAACCGCTGTCGGGGATGCTTTAGGGCTGCCCTACGAAGGAATCGCACCAAAGCGAGCAAGGAAATTATTGGGACCGCCGGATCGCTTCCGATTCTTTTTTGGGCATGGGATGATCTCTGATGATACCGAACACACTTAGCCATTCAACCAAACAGTTCGCAGAGTCGATAGGGCTGGGACGCGGGGTAACTGGATACACCTATGACACGGTACCCGTTGCAATTCACGCTTGGTTGTCTAGCCCTCGCGATTTCCGTCGTGCTGTGACAACAATCATCGAATGCGGAGGCGATGCCGATACGACGGCAGCCATCGTTGGCGGGATTGTAGGAAGTGGCGTAGGTCTAGCAGGAATACCCAGCGAGTGGATTGATGGGATAAGCGAATGGCCTCGAAGCGTTGCCTGGATGCAATCGCTCGGAACAACTCTCGCTGCGTCAATGTCTGAAAACAGCACACTCAAGGCACCGCGAGTGAACCCTATAGCTATCCTGCTGCGTAACATCCTTTTTCTCTTTGTCGTTCTATGCCATGGCTTCCGACGCATCGCGCCACCCTACCGATGACCATTGACACGAATCAAATCGAAAAGAATCTTCGCCTGCATGTCGATCGGCTTGCTGGGTTGATTGGAGCACGCACACTCAGGCGGCCAAAGACCATTCAGGCGACCATTGGATACATCGAAGGCCAATGGGCTGAAATGGGTTATCAAAATACCCGAGAAACTTACGACGCGCTTGGCGACGAAGCCACGAATCTAATCGTCGAGCAAACGGGATCAGAACGCCCAGAGGAGATCGTTTTACTCGGCGCCCACTACGATACGGTTTCGACAACATCTGGAGCGGATGACAATGCTTCTGCAGTTGCGGTCCTCCTCGAAGTTGGTCGCCTTCTAAAGCAGCACAACTGCAAGCGAACTGTTCGCTATGTCGCATTCGCATGTGAAGAGCCGCCGTATTTCAACCTAGACGCAATGGGTAGCCAACAGGGATTCCCGGCGAGGGCGGTTTTGGAGCTTGCTGGACGTTGGGGAGGATGGTTTTGCCACTTCGTCATCTTGAATCTGAAGCAGGTAAGCGTT
>JAYVSE010000095.1:0-14086 GCA_043775635.1 Planctomycetaceae bacterium
TGAGCCGTACGCGCTAGCGTCGGGCGCTACGGCAGGACGCCTACCGTTGACGGCCCGTGGCTAGCGCCATCGGCTCACTAAAATGATGAAACCCACTAAATCAACAGCCTGCTAGCGCCGTCGGCTCACTAAGTCCACACCATTCGAGTCAAGCTCGTCGGAGCCAGGAAAATGAGGGTGCTGCCATAAGCGATCTTTACCGGGGATAGCAGAAATCGCTATTGGTAACAGCTAACGAGTCTGCAAAACGTTCGCTTTTGGGGTCTTCCCGTGTTGGTTCGAATTTTATCCATCCTTATCGCTGTCGGGATCACGGTCCTTCGCTGGACCTGCCGAGTGAAGTTTCACGACGATCCAAGAGCTAAGTTGCGGAGTAACGGCGAAACCTATATTTACTCGTTCCTGCATGCGCACCAAGTGGGATTGATCATCGGTCGCGAAAAAGGCACCGGTGCGATGGTTTCTCGCAGCAAGGACGGCGAACTGATCGTCCCACTGCTGAAGATTTCGGGCTGCGTGCCGGTTCGCGGCTCCAATCGCGTGAATCGAAAGGACCGTGGGGGCCGCGCAGCGCTTCACTCGCTGGTTGATCATGTTTTGGCGGGCTACCCCGCTGCGTTAGCGGTGGATGGTCCGCGAGGTCCACGTGGTCGAGTTCATAAAGGCGTTGCTTTGCTAAGTCAACAAACCGGTGCACCGGTGTTAAACTTAGTTGCTATCTCGAGAAACAAAACGACGATTGTGAAAGCCTGGGATCGGCTGCAGATGCCATGGCCATTTACACGAATAGACGGTTACTGTGACGTCCCGATCTATCCCAAAGAAGGTGAAAAGTTAGAAGCATACCGTCAGCGAATTGAGGCGTCGCTGCACGCACTCGAAGCAAAGTATGACCCTAGTGAATCTCAATTCAACATTCACACCGTTGGACCGGACGAACCTGTAAATGAGGTCGATGACGCTGACATTAACGATGCAGACGACAGCCATGGACGCAACCGCTGGGCTGCGTAAGTATTGCGGCGTGACGCTCCGCCGACAAAAAGCTCGCGAAGCCGCTCGAAAAGTGCGAAACTGGAACTTAGGGAGTCGCGTGATGTCGAGCAGCTTCTCGCACGGTCTGGTGACAAGTGACGCAGCTAGTCGTCAACTGATTAAACGCCAACATCGCACCTTCGATACTTTTGGCATGCGCTTGGCGTTTGAGTTCACCTGTTGCGAGATCGAATGATTGCAGGTGACTCGCGTATGACGGGCTTCGACCGCGGACGAAGCCTTCAATCTTTCCAACCAATCTCATTCGGTCTGCTTGCGATTCAATTTCGTCGAACTCCCCCGCAGCCAAAGCTCCCAGCATGTCCCGGGCGTATTCTAGTTTTTTCTCCATCCAGAAACTCATCGGCTGTTCTTTTGTTACGACGGGCAAGGCCGTTGGATCAACTTGTTTTTCAATGACTGCGGGAGGCTGGCCGGCGGCTTTCAAAGTCCATGCGAATCCGAAAGCAACACAAACGAAAAGATGTTTCTTCATTCGATTGACTCATTTAGTCAGAGGGTGGAGCTGGAAAAACGGCTGGCCTCGTGAACCGTAGGCGCTAACCGGCGCTAGCCTCGGGCCTTCATTGGTTTGTCGTTCAACGAGGCTCGTAGCTGCTTCGCTCCGCAATCGCTGTGCCACCGTTCAGCGTTGAATGCCAGCGCAGTCTGAACATGCGTGAATAAGTTTTCGAGCGCGATGCGGATCGCAATTTTGGTCACTTATGGCAATCAAATGTGCAGATCAGCACGGTTGCTGCGTGCGTGTTGTCACACTTATTTGTCGGCGCAAACTTTCGACCGAAGAGCATCTCGGTACCGAAAATATGACTGAAGCGAGTTTCATTGGATTGCCGATTTCAACGACAAGTCCAAGACAAGTCCTTCGCCCTTTTTTGAGACAGTAACGTGGGTAAGAGAAAAGACTTTGATCAAATACGTCGAGGTGCGCAAGACATGGTTAGAATTTGCGATGCGACGCAATGGGAAAGCAATGCAGACGACACCTACATCCAATATCGGGCCGAATTACGACGCCAAGCAAGTAGGCTGGCACAGCTTGCTGGCGAGCAAAACCTTGAAGGTGCAGCATTTGTTTACATGCATTCCGTGTCGACTTGCATCAGTTGCCACCAGCATTGCCGCGATGTCCTCCGCATTGCTGATCGCAATCCAAGCGGTGTAATGCTTATTGCGGCGACAGAATCACCGGAAGCTTGGCCAGGACAAGAAGCATTTGGCCAAGGGACTGCCCGTTCTGTTTCAACTGCTGGACCAATATGCAAGTGACTCACAAGATCAAATCATTCATTGAACGCGACGGAACCTACCTTTCCACGGTTTGCCATTGATTAGAATGCGTAGCGTCGCCCGCTTACCAATCGCGATGGGGGATGGACGAAGAATTTCTCGCGTTCGGTTACGAAAAGCTTATCGGATTGACTGCGATGACTCAGGACCGACCGCGCTAAACATCTCAAAAGGAGTTGTGTTCGCTAGCTCTGGTGAAAAATGAAGAAGTCCATAAAGACCAGCCAGCGCGGCAATGATCACGATGCTTGCCAATCGCATTGGCCAGTGTAACCGACATGCCTTGGAACATGTTTCTCCCGAAAATGACTCGTCAGGATTCATTGTTTGATCAGCTCCGACAGCGTCGGAGCTGATCCCAATTTCTAAATTTTCATTCGTGTCGTCGTTCATGCTCATTTCCCCGGTTCCGTCTGTCGTTCTTAGCGTTAACATTTAGTCTGGCGAACATTGCTTCGCCCAACCTCAACTCTGCTAATCTCTGACGCGACTGGTTTTGGATCCTTACAAGAAACTCTGGGCTCGCGTCTGTCGGCCTGCGGCCTTTCGATCCGGTCAACGTGAATTAGTTTGAAGCCGTTAGCCGTGAACTTTCTGAGCGTGAATGGCTTCGCAGATTAGTCTCAACGATGATTCAAGATCACCGTCAGCGGTCTTGAATGAATCCGCGTCGATCGTTAGCGGTGCGCCTAAGACTACCAGCGGTGCACCATACGCGGGGCACTGGATTGCTTGTTCAAGCGAAAGTCCACCGACGGCTTGAACAGGAACTTTGACGGCTTGCACGACTTCACGTAACTGATCCAGTGGGCTGGGCATGCGGTGGCCACGCGCGGCGATACCGCGTCGCTCGTCGAAGCCGATATGATGAATCACATAGTCGCAGCCCAAGTCTTCCAGCCACTTTGCGCCATCAACCATGTTCGGACAAACCATGTTGTCACCCATGACCTTGATGCCAAAATCTTTTCCAGCCTTAACGACACAACGAATTGTCTCTTCGTGCGCTCGGGCCATCACGACCACATGCGTTGCGCCAGCGCCAGCCATCATCTCGGCTTCTAAATAACCACCATCCATCGTCTTCAAGTCGGCCACGATGGGCACGCCAGGAAATTCCTTACGAAGCGTGCGAACGCCATGCAACCCTTCAGCCAAGATCAACGGTGTGCCTGCCTCAAGCCAATCCACGCCAGCACGCATCGCCATCCGCGCCGTTTCAATCGCTTCATGGATATTGGTTAAATCCAAAGAGATTTGAACAATCGGTTTCACGGTGCGATTTCCTTTTCTTGTGCATAACGATTGCGAAGCTTTTGGTAGCGGCGCTCGAGAATAATGACTAGCGTCGCGACGAGGGCGAAGCCGCCGTACTTTAGGTACGGATTGTCTTTGTCGACGTAGTTCCCCATCAGATCAGAGAAAAAATACATCGCTCCGTTACCTATTAACGTGCCGATCATAATCCCGGCAAAGGTCGAAATTCGGCTCATCCCAAGCAGTCGTCCAAAGATCGATCCGCCGATACTGCCCGTAGCCGCCAACGGGAACGCAACAAATGCAATGAGTCCCAAAAACGTTGCCCGGCGCATCCAGGGTTGGGCATCAAGAATGAAATGCCCATCGGTAACAAGTGCGACGACTCGCGGGCCCACGTAGGGAACTCGAAACAAGAACCCGATATGAAACGCGAGCATCAATGCTGTCATCAGGTCGAGATAAGTGACGATCGCAAACAATTGGCCCGAGCTCAACGAACCGGTTGTGTCATCAAACGCGCCCTCGCCACCGGACAGGATGATAAAGCGTCCGAGCAGAAAAAGCGCGATGGCGGTTGACGTTACAATCTTTCGTGTAAATACCCATCCACCGAAAACGATCAGCAGGATGAGCAACACGACCGTCAAAATCATCGGCCCGTACAGCGTAACCGCCCAAACAAGCGGATGACGTTTACGAAAGTCTCCTTCGGTGGAGTGAAGGTCGTCGGCGCGAACGAGATCAAGTTGCGATGTAATACGATTCATTGCGAAACACAAACTTCGTCGGTGAATTCCAGCGTCAATTACTTGCTCATTTAATTGCGTGGGATAGGCTTCCAGCCTGTCGTTTCTCGATTGACAAGCTGGAAGCCTATCCCACTTATTGATAATTCGCTAGCCGGGATTGCCATCACAACCTTGGTCAGGTGTCGCTACCAGCCTAAGCCCTGGCGTGGTTCAAACGAATTCGCGGCATCGATCGCCAAGATCGCCTGTTTAGATTCCTCGTCCAGCGTCTTGGGCAAAATGATTTGCAATTGTACAACTAGATCTCCCGCATCGCCTCCCTTAGTATCCGGCACGCCCTGACCCTTGATTCGGAGCTTTCGTCCACTACTACTGCAAGGTGGAACCGACAAGGTGATGGTGGATTTTGGCGTTGGCACATCGATTTTCGCACCCAGTGCCGCTTCGCGAATCGTTATGGGCAGGGTTAATTCCAGATTCTTGCCTTGACGGCGGAAGTGAGGATGTTCGGACGCATTGATGACGAGAATCAAATCGCCTGCGGGACCACCGGTCAGCGAAGGCTCGCCGTTGCCGCGCAGTCGCATTTTGGTCCCGGATTCAATTCCCGCTGGAATATTGACCGAGATTTTGTTCGCACCTGCGGAAGTGTGAAGATAAAATTCAACCGGACCACCAAGAATTGCTTTTTGAAGCGGGATTTGCAGTTCGTGGCGTAAATTCTCACCGGCAGTTGGCATTGGTGCCGCCCGTCGCCCAGTTTTGCCACCACCTCGGCCACCTCGCCCGCCTGTCAATTGTTCGAAGAAATCGGAAAATCCGTTTTCAAAACCACCTTGTCCACCGGCTCCACGGAAGATCTGTTCAAGATCGAGGCCTTCAAATGACGTACCGCCTGTCGTGCCTGGATTGAATCCACCGGTACGAACTCGTTCAAAATCCGCACCGTAGCGGTTGTAGGCCGCTCGCTTTTCCTCATCGCTGAGAACATCGTACGCTTCTTGCACACGCTTAAACTTCGCTTGCGCCTGGTCGTCATTCTGGTTTAAATCAGGATGATACTTGCGAGCCAGTTTGCGGTACGCTTTCTGGATGTCGTCTTTCGATGCGTCACGGCTGATGCCGAGCGTCTGGTAAAGGTCTTCTGCCATTAGCGGATGAAAAAACGTGGATTTTGAGGGGACGGTGAATGGGAAGTCTAAGGCACGAAACACTGAATCCATGTTATGATGGCAGACCGCGACCTCAATGGGTATCGGTGACGCAAACAATGGGCCAATCAATAATGGGCCAATCAATACGCATCGTGCGGTATTTTATTGTCGTCTTTCGCTCCGCGAAAAAATGGAAGAACGCTATTTTCGCGGAGCGAAAGGCGACACTTTTTTGCCGCACGATGCTATCCGCCAACCTGCTGGCACTGATACTAGCGGTAGGGCACGCCTTCAGTGCCGCTTCTTGCCTTGCCGCGGGCGGTGTTTTGGTCGTCAACACGGAAGACGAAACCACTCGGGAACCCATCGCAACCAGAATGGAGCTGTTTCGCGCCAACGGCACATCGCAAATTGTCCGGACGGCTGCCAATGCTGGGCGCGGCGTCGTCATTAGCGAGTCCGTGGAGCTGTTGCTTCCCGACGGTGACTATCAGTTTCGCCTAATCCGAGGCCCCGAATACCGGATCGTCAACGGTAACTTTACGCTCGAGCGGAATTCGCAGGATGCAAGAACGGTGAAACTGCCGCGAATGGTTGAGATGAAAAAAGAAGGCTGGATGTCTTGTGACATGGCCGTCCCACCGAAGACCAACGATATTCAATTGCGAATGATGGGCGAGGACCTGCATTTTGCCGCGATCGTCGGCGATGAAATGCCACCGTCAATGCCGCAAGCGATCCCCGAAAACCTTGAACCCTACAAGCCAATTTGGCTAACCAGCGGACTCAGGACCAGCAATGATGGAGCCATCGTTTTCTATCCTGATGCAAATTCGATCGACGGATCACCTGCGGTTCAAGGCGAGACTGCTGCACAAATGATTCAGCGACTTTCGGCTAACGAATCGACTCGGATTGCGGTCTTGAATCCGTTCGCTTGGGAGTTGCCGATCTGGCTTGCCACCGAACATATCGATGGGCTATTTGTGCTTGGCGATTGGTTGCGAGAAGACAAACGTATCGAAAAGATTGTGGATGGACGACCACCGAAGGTAATGGGATACACCGGTCCCCGTGGACCGGGACGATATGCGGAGTTCATCTATTGGAATATGCTCGAAGCAGGATTGCGCCCCGCACCGTTGGCAGGCACCGTTGGCAGGCACCGGGGCACAACCAGCGCAATCGGGGACTTCTTCGATTGGGTACAACCGCATTTATGTAACCGGCAATCAGGCTGACGAAGATGAATCGTCACGTGAGCAAGTCAGCAGTGCTGAAGATTTTCTGGCCGCTGCCTGGGCAGGACAAAGCGTCGTTACCAACGGTCCGATGCTGCGACCGACGCTGGGCGGATATCCGCCGGGACATTCCTTTCAAGCTGCGTCTGCTGAGACGTTAGCGCTTACCATGGAACTGAAGCTATCTGTTCGAGATCAAGTTGACTACCTAGAAATTATCCATAACGGGCGAGTTTTTCACAGTGCTCGATTAGACGAATTTGCGGCCGCTGGTGGCCGCCTGCCCATCATGAAAATTGAAGAAAGCGGCTGGGCCGTGGTGCGAGTGGTAACGCAGCATGAAGATCATTTTCGGATGGCCACGAGCGCTCCGTGGTATTTTGATTTCGACGCTAATTCCAAGCCAAGAATCAGCCGCAGCGCAGTTAAATTTTTTGCAGATTGGCTGGTCGATTGCGAATCGCGGCTGAAACAATTGCCGTCCAATGAGCTGTCTAAGCACGTGCCAAGCGTAACGGCAGCGCGGGTTTTTTGGCGAGATCGAATGAACCGGGCAACTGTCGATTGATTCTTTTCACAATCGTGGCCATGATGATGCATGAGATTCCCGTGCATTAATTGGTAATCATCTGTGGCCAATCGAATCAACTGAAACGGAGTAAAAAATCATGCGAATACTGCTGTTATTACTCGTGATCACTCACGCAGAACTTCTTTTCGCAGAAGAACCGATTCTTAACAACGAGCGGGAAAAAAGTGTCCGGTACCTTTTGTGCGAAGCACCCGAAGGGCGAGTTCCTCGCAAAACGTACCGGACACTTATTTCCCGCTCGATCCTTAGCCCAACGGAAATGCGGCGAATTGCCAGTGATCTTCTTCGCAACGAGGCGACGGCGTCTTCGGCGAGCGAAAGAGTCAATGCGATTGTGGCGTTGTGTGATATGTATGTCGCCATTCGAATGCATCCCAGTTACGAACAGAGTGAGTCCCTGCGTAGTGAAGGTGCTCAAGTGCGGCGACGGTTAATATCGGCCAGTCGCAAGGTCACTGAACAGCTTGAACGGGACGGTGTCGCCAAGCCCGCTGGCCTCGCCAACCGCGTCGACCAGGCCCTGGCGAAAAATGCCCAAGTCGAATCTCTCGCTACCGTGTCCGCTATCTCAAACAGTGATGCACAACAAAAAATCAGTGCTGTAACGAAAAACACTACGGGACCAGGCGAGGGAATCGGTGGTGGCGGTCCCGGCGCAGCGGC
Source organism: Planctomycetaceae bacterium (assembly GCA_043775635.1). Lineage (GTDB taxonomy): Bacteria > Planctomycetota > Planctomycetia > Pirellulales > Pirellulaceae > UBA6163. The sequence continues at coordinate 8,006 of JAYVSE010000095.1, forward strand.
TGAGTCTTGGGCGTTGGTAGAATTGATTCAGCGGACGATTCGTCCCGATTTTTGGGATGTTACCGGCGGCCCTGGGACAATCCAGTATTTTGCGATGCGAAGAGTTCTTGTGGTTCGCGCAACCACTCAAGTCCACGAAGAACTTGCTGCACTACTTCGAAGTCTTTGAAAGTTAGTTTTACATTTTCTCACCACAATCAATGATGAAAAAACTTCCCCCCACAGAACGAAGCCGTACGGCGCTGCGTTGCTCAACTTGTGGGCGACGATTCTTTTTGGACGAAACAACGACACCACCGTTCTGCAGCGAACGATGTCAGTTGATCGATTTGGGACGCTGGCTAGATGAAGGGATCGGTATTCCGTTCGAAGGAGATCCTGAGAACACGCCGGTTGAAAATTCGGATCGCCCCAGTCGCGACTAGGCTTTGACAAATTGATTGAACGACTTGTTTTGAACGAACTGCTTATAGAATATACCGCAACCAAATCCTGCGACATGAGGATAAAGTTCCTGACTCTAACGGATTTTAAGCCCTGGTTTTCCGTTCATGGTCAGAACGTAGAGGAGACGTGATGGTTCGCTTGGCCGCGCTGGTGTCCAGGCGTTAGCCGCCTCTTCGATCCCAAAAAAGAGTCGCCTAAAGGCTATACACCAGCGCTCCTTTTGGAATACGCCGTATGCTTCTGTGAAGCTCTTGTCACTCGCGTGATCGGTTAAGGCAACGCCCAAAAGGATGACGAAATTTGGAATCTCGCTGCGACAATGGTAACGCCGATCTTGAGGATTCTAGTGCAATTGTAGGGGCAAGTACTGCCAGCTCAAGTTCGAACGAGCGGATAAACAATCAATCCGATGACGGCTGCACCGAGCACGATGTATGGCTCAGGCAGTTTTTTGAACTTGATCAACAAACCGATAGTAACCAATAGCAGCATGAGCTTTGGGATGTCCGGCGTCCAATCACTTCCCAAAATCGTACGCTGGCCCAAGATCACACATGCTCCGGCAATGGCCCCGACGGCGGCTGCGGTGACACCATCGACGAAGGCGACAATTCCCGGTTTTTTACCATGCTTCTTGAAGTAGGGAGCAGGAATGATGGTTAGCAAATAACAAGGTAAAAAGGTTGCAATCGCGGCTACCGACGCGCCCGCGAAGCCGGTCCAAAATCCAGCCGCTCCCGCACCATCGGAGGTGACGAGATAGCCGATGAATCCAACCGTGATCACAACCGGTCCCGGAGTGATCATGGCGACGGCAACGGCATCAAGAAATTCCTGATCGTTCAGCCAACCGTACTCTTTAACGACTCCACCGTACAAGAACGGAACGATCGCCAGTCCACTGCCGAAAACAAAGGTGCCAGCCTTCGCAAAAAAGCTGGCAATCTGCACCAACAGTTCTGTTAGCGTCGCTTTTGCACCGGGCAATAATGCAAGCGGTAACACAGACATTGGCGCGGCGGGTGGCGCGGTTGATCGCCACCATGGAGTCTGAGCGGCCCAAGCAACCAGCCCAGCTCCCAAGAAAAACATCACGTTCTCGGTCTCGGTGATGACGGTTGCTGCAGCACTGATAAAGAAGATTGCCCACAACAGCCGACGCTTGCCAATCGTCTTCTGAGTAAGCTTGTAGGCACTGACGGAAATGATACCGATCACACATGCACCGACTCCGTAGAAGACGGCTTGCATCCAGCCAATTCCGTCAAAAGCAACGTAGGCCCAGCCGAGTGCGACCACGATCAAAAACGATGGCAGGACAAAAGCTACGGCAATGACGGTTGCGCCGAACACGCCGTAATGGACAAATCCAATGTAAATAGCAAGTTGGGCTGCAAGCGGCCCTGGCATCAATTGTGCTAATGCCAAACCCTCTTTGTATTCGCTATCGGAAATCCAGCCATGCTGCTCAACCAAATCGCGACGCATATAACCAACAAGCGCCACCGGACCACCAAATCCGATGGTGCCAAGTTTGAGCATGTATTGAACAAGCTGCATCAACGAATAGCGGGGTTCTACAACTGGCGCGGCAGCAATCAATGGCTCATCGGTTGTCATGCACGGCCGCCTTAGCAATTCGCGTTGTTCGTAATTGTCATTTCTATAACTTTACAAGGCTTTGTTTGAAAAGGGGTCTGACCCGTCTGACCCGCTGCAACAAGACCTAAAATACGAAGCAAATGAGTTGCCTCCAAACAGTGATGGCCTGACGGTTCTATGTGCTGACGGTTTTGTGTCATTGTAGGGTCTTCAGCATTGGCGTGAAACTCATTGCGACACGCGATTGGCCAGCAGCACTTGCATTCGGTTGGAAGATCTGATTGCCCCGAGGTAACCGCGCGACTTGTAGTACCTCTCGACGCGTGTGGTGGCGGCACGTAATGCGTTATCGCATAAGAGGCTACAGAACTTTTTGTGAGGCGTTTTCGGATCGCTGATCCAGTCGGACACACAGCCCGGCCGCCGGCAAGAAGATTTCTTTGGGGGGGCGATGTTTGGGTCGATCTGCATCACCCTCGCGCGCTGTCGTCGGCTGCGGTGTTTCAGTCACCGCTTCTTGGCTGGTTGGTTGCGCCGTTGCAGCCAGTTCTTTCTTCCGCAGGCGGTAGGCCTTGCACGAACCCCGATGCTTGGCTCTACCGCGATCAGTCGGGCGGTATTTCCGGTTCGCCCTCCGTCTACTTTCTTGGCGAGCTTGAGCCCGCTCGAATTCGATAGCCGATTGTCTGCACTGGTCGCTACAGAAGACTTGCGCGGGATGACTGCGCACTAAAGACCGGTTGCACCGCTGCCACATATTCTCGCTTATTAATGCCGTGTCAAATCAGCAAGCCTTGACGAAGCGGCGGATCAGTTCTGTTTCGCTAACCGAGCCGATCGATAGAAGGATTTCGACGGCGGCGGCGATGGGAAACCCAGGCAATTCGATGCTGCCATTGATCGGTTCATAGACGTTTCCAGTGAGGCGACCGAGCCACAGTCGATTGCCGTCATATCGCCAAACTTCGGGGATACCGATTGACGCGAGCAAGGCGAGTTTGTTGATCGCCGAACGCGACATTTCGATTTCAATGACCAGATCGGGCGGCGGATCCACCAACAAATCGATCTCGCGTTTGTCTCGAACAATCGACTCGTTGCGAATGTAATACGACTCGTCGGCTTCAAAGCCACGCTCCAGATCTTTCCGTTTGAAGGTAGTAGACGCAGACGAACAAATGTCGATGTCGTGATGCAGACTATACATTTCCACCATACGTCCAAGTATCGATTTGTCCGACTCGTGCGCTCTCGATGGCGACATGATTTCCAATACTCCTTGATCGTAAGTCAACAAGCGCCCTGCTCTATCCGGATTATCCGCCAATGTTTCATAGGTTTTCCAAGAAATTGAACGAAGCAAAACCCGTTGTTCTCCGGCAATGGTTACAGTGCTCATGGTTACCTTTCCAATTTATCGATATTCTATGAGGACGATAGACTGCAATCGCCCTTGTCATTGTAATATCAATCACAACTATGAACCAGCCAATCATCATTGGACAAGGGGACCATGCCTAATTGGACTGCGTCAACGATTGGATGAAACATGGTTAATTGCTGTGCTTTTTGCAATCGTGAGCGGCAAGGCACTAGCCGCCGGTTCCGCCGTGATTTACCGGCGGCTAGCGTCTTGCCGCTCACTTCGTGGACGCTGTCCAATTAAAAAACATTGCTCGCATTCCGTTTCAGATTGATCACTACAGAAAGGGTCGACAGATCGGTGCAATCAATCTCATGCGTCGAAATTTGGCGAGCCGTTCTGAGCTGACATGACTACCTTGTGCGTCGAAGCCGAGCAGTAGCCCGCTTGATGGTACGTGTTTCGCATTCCGCAAATGCTGCTCTGCCAAGCATGTGAACTCCGCTGCGACGGCAGGGTCTCGGATTACGACAGCTACTTCAGAATTTCGATTTTCTGAAAGTACGTCTGCATTGTAACTACCGATGACCGTTGTCTTGCCATCAACGACCGTTAGCTTGGCGTGCAATGTATTTTTTCCCTGCCACTCCCATAGCTCAACACCGATCAACCGCATTCCATGGCGTTGATTGGCGTAACCAGCATGCACGAGCGCATGGTCGTTAGACTCAAGTGAATTGGTGACAATACTAACGCGGACACCACGCTTTCGAGCGTCCGCCAGCGTACGCTTCATTTCTGGAGTGACTACGAAGTATGGCGTCTCAATCAAGATGCTGCGTTTCGCCTGATTTAGTAACTGCAAGTATTGATTTGCGATACCGCGAGGATCGTGTTTAGACCCATCCACAACATCATGCCAAAAGCAAATGTTGTCAATTTCGTAAGCACCCACGCAGCTCTCTTTTTGACCGTCTGAATTCACGAATGCTAGACTTGCGCAATCATTTATGGCAAGTCTAGGCGGGCCTTGCTCAAGTATCGCGTCGAGCAGTGCCGCAGACCGACATACAGGATCCATGCCATCGTTTAGCTCCGGATGCGATTGGGCTTGAACAACTTTTTTTGCTTCGTTTCGTTGAAGACTTGGGGTCCCCGTATCGCAACTCGCCCAGCGACAAAGGAAATAGGAACGAGCCTGTGATGCCAAATTCCCGACGATCAAAACATCTCGGTCAACATGGTTGTGATAGGCCGCACCAAAAAAAGAATTGCGGAGATTCCGTCCGCCAATTAATAGTGAGTACTGATCCACGATCAACAGTTTGTCGTGAAGGCGACTGCGGCCCAGCTCTGGGCGATATCGAATGTCAGGATGAAATTCTTCGATTTTAACGCCTTCGCGAATTAAATGCGTCATCATTGCCTTAGGAATCAAGTTGCTATCGCGATGCCCATCGACAAGGACACGCACATCAACCCCACGTCGTGCAGCGTCTCTTAACAAACCAAGAAAGTAAAGCGGAATGTCTTCATCGCTGATTTGGTACGACGAAATATAGATTTCGCTTGTGGCTTGGGCGATCAATTCCTCGCGGCACTCAAACGATTGTGCGTCGGTTTCGAGGATCTGAAGTGTTTCGGCTTGAGCGACGCATAGCAACAACGCGGAAATCGATGCTCGTATTGAAACGCCAAACAGCCAGCAGAAAAATGTTCGAAAAGCCGGCATGCCGAGTAGTCGCCGGTTGATTTTCAATCTCCTTCCCACGACTTACCTCCCTTCGCACCTACAACGCATTTGTCTTCACAGGAAAGGATATACCTGCAAAGGTGAGCCACAACGGTGCGAATTGACGAAACCATTGGATCCGGAAGAGAATTTGTTGTCGGCGAATGACCGCGATTGTATCAACGGCTAAAATCGCTAAATGGAATTATTCTTCAAGTTCCGCCAACCACAGTTCACACCCAAGTACGGTATGATCGACGTCTCGTTGAGTACGTGAATCAAAACATTGGAGAGTTTCTATGGCATCGTCGGAAATCGTTCGGTATGGAGTTATGCGTCGATGGTCAGACGCCGTTATTCACCACGGCGTCGCTTACTTCGTTGAAGTCGCCGACAATCCGTCGTTGGACGCCGAAGAGCAGTTTCTGCAAGTGCTAAAGCAGGTCGACAAGCGATTGACCCAAGTTGGCAGCGATCGTCGCAGCATGCTGCAAACAACCGTCTATCTGCCAGACCCGAGGGACTTGGATGTGTTTAACGCAATCTGGGACGTGTGGGTTCCCGAAGGGCATGCTCCTAGTCGAGCGTGCATCCATGCGCAACTTGCAGCACCGAGCTACCGTGTCGAACTCGCGATCACGGCGGCAGTGATAAACCCAACCTAACTGGACAGCGCTGAGTGTCTTCTGTGTCGCCTTTCGCTCCGCGAAAGTGCGTTCTTTCGCGGAGCGAAAGGCGACACTGGTTGTAATCGTGGCCCGACGGGGGCAAGCCCAACGCCGTGAACGATAATTTAGCGATATGGCGCGAGCCGTCCGGTGCCTCAAGCTTCAGAGAGACCGGACGGCTCGCGGGCTGTTGATTTAGTAACCCGCTGCGTAAGCGAGGGACCACTGCGATCCCTCGCTTACGCATTCGGGTTATGATTTGCACGCTA
>JAYVSE010000096.1:0-12486 GCA_043775635.1 Planctomycetaceae bacterium
TAGGAATGCGTGCTTTGTTTTTGGTCGCACAACGTCGATCGTTGAAATGTGTCGTTGTTCCCGTCACCTCACGAACTCATGTCGCCCCTCCGGGGCTCTACGCGGGTGGCCCGCACCGATACCACGGGCTCATGCCCGTGGCTACACCCTGCCGTCCCGTTGGGACTGAATACGTAGGCCAGTTTGCCGAGTTCGCGAAGTTGGAAAAGCTCGTCAAAGCAAATTTGAAGGAGCTGGGTTATGGCGGGTGAATGGCTGCAAGCTACGTTTCAGCAAATGATAGACGACGAAATTCTGGAGATTGGTGATGGGTATCGCGCAAAGAATGAGGAGCTTGGCGGATCGGGACCGATTTTTCTTCGGGCAGGACACGTAACTGACAGCCACATTGATTTTACTGGTGTTGAGTATTTTCGCGAAGAAGTATCGGAACGTCTATTGGCCAAGATGTCGCGCGTAGGTGATACGATCATCACTACGAAAGGAAACAGCACTGGACGCACATCGTTTGTGACTGAGCTACTTCTACCATTTGTCTATTCGCCCCACCTCAGCTATTGGCGAAGTCGAGATCCTCAAAAGCTTTGTGGAGGATTTCTTCGATACTGGTCACGCGGAATTGAATTCATCAATCAGTTGTCGGCGATGAAGACATCAACTGACATGGCTCCTTACATGAGCCTAACTGACCAACGTCGTCTCTCAATTACGCTTCCACCCCTGGCGCAGCAAAAGGCCATCGCTTCGATCCTTGGTTCACTTGACGCTAAGATTGAATTGAATCGTCGGATGAACGCGACGTTGGAAGGGATGGCGCGGGCGTTGTTCCAGAGCTGGTTTGTCGACTTCGATCCCGTCCGTGCGAAACTCGACGGCCGCCATCCCCCCGGCCTCGACCAACAAACCGCCGATCTCTTTCCTGATGCGTTTGAAGAGTCGGAGTTGGGGCCGATTCCAAAGGGTTGGAACGTCGGTTCAATCCTTGAGGAAGCAAAGCTACTAAGCGGCGGAACGCCAAAAACAAGTATCGCTGATTATTGGGACGGCGTGATTCCATGGGCAAGTGCCAAAGACGTGTCTCAGTGTGGTGAAACATTCCTCATTGGTACTGAACGATCGATTACTGAGCTGGGTCTGCAAATGAGCTCCACCAAGATCATTCCGGAGTATGCGACCGTCGTTGTTTCTCGTGGCGCAACAACGGGGCGTTTAACAATGTTTGGGCGTCCAATCGCAATGAATCAGACGTGTTACGGGCTTCGTTCAAAATTCGGCAGTCATTTCACGCTTTATTGTCACGCTCGCAATTTCATTGAACGGACCGTACACGCAGGTCACGGATCAATTTTTGCAACGATCACAACAAGTACGTTTGAAGTGACGAAAGTCTTGCTTGCCCCCAAGAAAATTCAACTTGCTTTCAACGCCGTTGTAGCTCCCCTCTTTCAACAAATACTTTCTAATCAGCATCAAACAACTCGACTCGGCACCCTGCGCGACACACTGCTACCGAAACTGCTGAGCGGTGAATTGCCCGTTCCCGCCGTCACCGAGGAGGCGTTGGCTAGCACATGACCGAACCTTTTCCGGTTGTCTCCGTGGATCGTCGACTTGCGAAAAATCTCGAGCAACTCGGAACCAAGCGTAAGTTTTGGTTTCAGCGAGACGTGAACGACGAAACGGAATGGCTGTTCAAAGCGGAGGAACGGCAAACGGGCGAGGATTTGCCAGATGGAATCCTCAACTCACTCGACGTTTTCGCTGGTTACCTCATGCTGGATGCTTTGATTGCCAACCAAGACCGGCATCAAATGAACCCGAGCCGAAAAGAGAGCGTCGGCTCTATGGCCCCGATCCTAATCACAATGTTGCCAATTTCGCCGGAAAGGCTCGTTCTTCGCTCTACGGCGATGTCGCCGATCCCCGACCATTGGGTACACCAGAAGCGTTCAGGAGATTTTCATCGATGCGCCTGGGCGGCAGCCAAGGTTGGCTAAAGCGGCTAAAGTTGCTAAATCAGACGGACTTCGAGTCAATTATCCATCGAATCCCCGAATCACGCATGTCGCCTATCACCCGCCAGTTTACGTTACAGCTATTGCTCATTAATCAATCTCGCCTATTGAACGAATCGGGGGATTCATGATGAATTCATTGTTTGTTGCCTGGCACACGAATCAAGAACCGGCAGTTTGGGGTCCCGTGGGACGTCTTAGTTTTGCTAACGGGAGCTTTCAGTTTTGCTACACGCAAGGTGCAAAGAGCCTTCCCGGATTTGCGCCTTTTGATGGAATGTCGGACATTACAGAAGTTTACGAGTCCGAGAGTTTGTTCCCTCTTTTTGAAAACCGATTGCTTCCCAAGTCTCGTCCGGAGTTTCGGTCTTATTTGGAATGGAGCGGGTTCAACCCTGACGAGCCTCCTGAACCGTTGCTTTTGCTAGGCCGGACCGAAGGCAGGAAGCAGACAGATGCGGTCGAGTTGTTTCCTCAACCAGTTCCCGACTCTCATGGTTGCTACATAAACTTCTTCTTTGTGCATGGCGTTCGTTATCACCTTCCCAATGCGGGACCGGTGCTTGAGGCCTTACATATCGGCGATCGACTTGAGCTGAGGCGACAGCCGCTAAATCCCGGAGACATGAATGCGGTTGCGATTTTCGCTCACGGGACACCACTGGGATATGTCCCGCGTTACCTTGCAGGCGACATCACTCGACTGATCGATGAATGTCCCGAACGAGAAGTTCGCCTCACGGTTCATCGAGTTAACGTAGATGCTCCGATGCAGCAGCGATTACTTTGTCGGTTGAATGCGTGCTGGCCCGATGGCTTCCATCCGTGTGAAGGTGAAATGTTCCAAACCATCGTTGCTCAATGTGACGCGCAGTAATTTTTTATAGCGTCCATACGAGGTCATTCGACTTGTCGCTCAACGAATCCCATGTCGAAGAAGCTACGCTGGAGTGGCTTGCAGAGCTCGGCTATGAAGTCGGGCATGGACCGAATTTGGCACCAGGTGAACCGACGGCAGAACGGGTGTCGTTTGCCGACGTTGTGCTGGTGGAGCGATTGCGTAACGCGATAAGCCGCCTCAACCCGAACATACCCGAAGAAGCTCGCGAGGAAGCGATCAGAAAAGTGTTGCGTGTTGGCGGTGGTTTCTCGCTAACGCAGATTAACCGAGCTTTCCATCGGCTGCTACGCGATGGTGTGGACGTTGAATACGCACGTTCCGATGGATCGATCAAAGGCGATAAAGCCAAGCTGGTGGATTTTGATGACGTCGCCGCCAATGATTGGTTCGTCGTCAATCAGTTCACGGTGATCGAAGGCCAACACAATCGCCGCCCTGACATCTTGGTCTTCGTCAACGGTCTGCCACTCGGTTTGATCGAACTGAAGAATGCAGCCGATCAAGATGCGACGATCTGGTCTGCGTATGCCCAACTGCAAACTTACAAAGCAGAAGTGCCTTCGTTGCTACAGTACAACGCGGTGCTGGTGCTCAGCGATGGCTTGCAGGCGCGCATCGGTTCGCTGACGGCCAATCAAGAATGGTTTAAGGTCTGGCGCACGATTGACGGCGAAAGGGACGCGCCGAAGTCGGCTTTGGAATTGGAAGTCATGGTGCGAGGGGTATTCCAGCGGCAGCGATTTCTTGACTTGCTGCAGCACTTTATCGCTTTCGAAGAAGATCCTGATTCTGGAGCACTGTATAAGATCATTGCAGGCTACCATCAGTTCCACGCGGTCAATGCCGCTGTCGAAGAAACCGTTCGCGCAAGCGGTATGTTTTTTCAAGCCCGCATGGTGGCTGAAAAACAGAGCCTCTACGCGACTAGCCGCATGCACGGTGGCACGCTAGGCGACCGACGCGCAGGTGTGGTCTGGCACACGCAAGGCAGCGGCAAGAGTTTTTCAATGCTGTTCTATGCGGCTCACATGGTCCGACACCCATTGATGCAGAACCCGACGCTGGTCGTGCTGACGGATCGCAACGATCTCGACGATCAACTGTTTGGACAATTCCAGCGCTGCCACGACATCCTCGGCCAGACTCCGGTGCAAGCCGCCAACCGCGAACAGTTGCGTGAATTGCTGGCCGTAGCCAGTGGCGGCGTTGTTTTCACGACGATTCAGAAATTTCTACCTGAGAAGGGTGAGCGTATGCCTGCACTCAGCCCCCGCCAAAATATCGTAGTCATCGCAGACGAAGCCCACCGCAGCCAATACGATCTGATCGACGGGCTAGCGCGAAACCTCCGCGACGCGCTGCCGCAAGCGTCCTTTATCGGCTTTACCGGCACACCGATCGAAAAGACCGATGCTAACACGCGAGCCGTGTTCGGCGACTACATCAGTATCTACGACATCCAACGAGCGGTAGCCGACAAGGCCACGGTGCCGATCTATTACGAAAGCCGTATCGCCAAGCTAAGCCTGAATGCAGCGGAGCTACCCAAGATCGATCAAGAGTTCGACGAGATCACTGAGGGCGAAGAGCAATCGAAGAAAGACAAGCTCAAAAGCAAATGGGCCGCACTGGAGGTAATGGTCGGCGATCCCAAACGCATCGCCCTGATCGCCGCCGATCTGGTAACGCATTTTGAAAAGCGACTCGAAGCGATGGATGGCAAGGCGATGCTCGTCTGTATGAGTCGCCGGATTTGTGTTGACCTGTATCAAGCCATCATCAAGCTGCGACCGGATTGGGCCAGCGTCAAGGATGACGACGCCGAAGCGGAAAAGGGAAAGAAGTGCATCGCGAAAGTCATCATGACCGGCAGCGCCGAAGATGGTCCCGACTGGCAACCGCACATCCGCAACAAGGACAAACGCCGCCGATTGGCCAATCGATTTAAGGATAACAAGGATCCGTTTCGCATCGTGATCGTGCGGGACATGTGGCTGACCGGCTTTGATGCGCCTTGCCTGACGACGATGTACGCTGACAAACCGATGCAAGGCCACGGGCTGATGCAAGCCATTGCTCGTGTGAACCGCGTCTTTCGTGACAAACCCGGTGGCTTGGTTGTCGATTACCTTGGACTCGCCGATCAACTCAAACGCGCCTTGGCCACCTACACCGAAAGCGGTGGCAAGGGTGATCCCACTTACGACACAGCCGCAGCCATTGCAGTCATGCTTGAAAAATACAGCATCGCCAGCGACATGTTGCACGGACTCGATTGGTCGAAATGGACAACTGGAAAATCCACCGAGCGACTCGCGTTGATCCCTGCCGGCCAAGAAGCCATTCTGGATCAGGAAGACGGCAAGAAACGCTTTGTGGAGGTAGTAACCGAGCTGTCGCAAGCCTTTGCCTTGTGCGCTGCCAGCGACGAGGCCACCGACCTTCGCGACGGCATCTCTTACTTCCAAGCCATCCAAGCGGCCTTGAGCAAGCAGAGCACGGGCACACATAAGACGCCTGAGCAATTCGACGCCGCAGTCCGTCAGCTTGTTTCCAAAGCGATTACAACCGACGGACAGATCATCGATGTCTTTACTGCCGCAGGTCTACCCAAGCCGGACATCAGCATCCTGTCCGACCAATTTCTAGCCGAAGTTCGCGGATTGAAGCATAAGAACGTCGCCGCCGAGTTGCTTGCCAAACTGCTGAAAGATGAATTGAAGACCCGAACGAAACGCAATTTGGTTCAATCGCAGCACTTTAGCGAAAAACTGAAAAAGACCCTCAACGCTTACCACAACCGTGCCATAGCCACCCAAGAAGTGATCGACGAGCTGATCAAATTAGCCAAGGAAATGGATGCCGCCACCAAGCGCGGTGAGCAACTTGGCCTAACCGATGATGAAGTCGCATTTTACGATGCCCTAGCCGTGAACGAATCCGCCGTATGCGCCATGGGCGACAAGCAATTGAAAGTAATCGCTGCGGAGCTGATCACTCAAGTCCGCAAGAGCGTAACCATTGACTGGACGCTACGCGAAAGCGCCCGCGCCAAGATTCGCGTCATGGTAAAACGCATACTGAACAAATACGGATATCCACCCGACCTTCAGGAGGAAGCTGTGAAGACCGTGTTGCAGCAGGCAGAATTATTGTGTGCTGATTGGGCAAATGGCGACTAGCCCTGTGTACAAATTGTTAACGGACCCGACTGACGATTGTAATATGTCGATTTAGATGATGGTGAGATCGACCGCAGGACCATCGTTTGAGCGAAGACCGCAGCTTGCCTCTATTTTCTCGACCACGAAAAGAGCGTGAGCGTTATTTGCTTGCTGTCTTAGCGCCTCGGAAAAACTTGATGGGGACGGTCACTGGTTTTTGGGTACCAGATTCCTCCAAGCCAAGGGTTAGAATCTTTTCTCCTTTGCCTTGAAAAAATTCAATGCGAACTTGGTGATAACCGCTAACAAAACGTTCGATACGTCCGCGCTCATAGGCGGGATGGTTGCCATCGTGATCGATAAATAGCTCGCCGTTTAAATAGAGTTTACTGCCATCATCGCTGGTGATCGAAAGTCTATAGAGGCCTGGATTGGCGATGTGAATGTATCCCTCATAAGCCACTGCAAAATCCGCTACGCGACCTTCCATTGGCTTCGCGATGTCAAGGCCATCAATCTTGCCAGTTCGCACGGCGGTTAGTTTCGCAAAGTCTGGCATCATGGTCGGCTGCGAGAGCTCATAGGCCTGAAAGTCAAGCCCCGACTCAAGATCGGCGTCAGTTAGCGTCAACGAATGCGAGGGCCATGAGGTATGGTAGCTGCCTAGTTTAAGTTTGGATGTTTGAGCGTTCGTATCACGCGACCACGACAACTCAACTTCGTCGCCGGGTTTTGCCGACAACAACATCAGGTCCCAATCAATACCCGTCACCAATGCTTTCGTGTTCCAAGTCAACAACACGTCTCCCGCTTGAAGGCCAATTTCGTGCGCGGGAGAACCTTCAGCAACATCAACGACTTTCGCCGTGTCTGCGAGGTAGTCCATGGAGATGCCAGTCCAAAGATCACCGCGAGGTTCTGCGGCCAGCGCAGTTGAAATGATCGTTCGCACACGATCGATGGGAATCGCAAAGTTGATGTTCTCTTCTTCAAAATTCTTTGACGCGACAACTCCGATCTGTTGCCCGTCGGCATTGACCAACGGGCCGCCGGAATTCCCTCGGTTACTAGCCGCATCGAACTGAATCGCTAGATCGCGAATGCTTCCACGGAACTGAGACATGACAAGCACGTTGTTGGCATCGGTCATGATCCCCTTGGAACTGACAATGCCGCTGGAAAAGACCATTCCGCGACCGCCTGGATTACCAGCAGAAATGATCGGTTCACCATTACGAATGTCGTGGCTTCGACCGAGAAGAATCGGTTGGGCTGGTTCTGTGAGATTTGCTTTTACGATCGCAATGTCTCGCTCTGGTACGCCACCGATGTATCGATACTCAGCGACATTGCCATTTGGCAAAACGACGAAGCCATCAAGCCGTTGAACGACATGAAAGTTCGTTAAAATATAGCCATCCGGATGAATGAAAGTACCGCTGCCGATGCCAAATGCATTTTCACTTTTGGCAAATAACGTCACAACGCATGGTTCGATTTTTTCAATCAGTTTTACGGTCGGCGTGACTCGTGGTGAATCCTGCGAAATCGCAATGGAGTAAAAAATGGTTGATACGAGAAACAAAGGTGTAGTTACAGTATTGATGTATCGCATGCGGAGCGCCTATGGTTGATGTTGTCTTATCTTGGCTGAGCAAGCCTAACGCGCACCAGTTGCGGTAGGAATTTTACGGGAACGGATCCATGGTCTAATACAGCCTCATGGAATCGACCGAGATCAAACTTGTCGCCGATCTCGCGCTGGATCTCTTGTCTCAACCGATAATGTGCCATTCGCCCCGTGAAATACGTACTTAACTGCACCGAACTTTGTTTCGCGCGAACGATTTTCAATTTTGCTTCGCCTTCGGATTGGTAAGCCTCGTTAACGAGAAATCGCAGTGCCTGCTCGTCAGTCATTTCAGTGCAATGCATCTTGTGGTCGAGAATCGCATTGGCAACCGCGCGGAGATAAAATTTTAATTGATTGAGTCGCAGGGCTAATTCACCGTTACCGTAACCTTGGTCAAGCATCATCTGTTCGGTATAGACAGCCCACCCTTCAATAAACACTCCCGATTGCAAAACTCGCCGAATCAGGGACGGCACACGATTGGAATACTCTAACTGTACATAATGCCCTGGGTACGCTTCATGGATAGTAAGAATTTGTAGCATGTGGCGGTTGTATTCCTCTAAGAAACTTCGCACTTGGGATTCGCCCCAAATCGAGGGTGGAGGGCTGACGGCATAGTAGCTTGAGCCGTTGGGATCTAATGGCAGCGCGGAATCAAGGTATGCCAACGAATTGCCACGGCGGAACTCTGGCATTTCGATCACTTGACAGCGATCAGGCTCGGGCAATCGCAAAATGTCCTGTTCGCGAATGAACGACTTGATGCTTGTTACCGTCGCCCTTGCATCTAGGATCAGCGCCTCCGGTTGCCCATGTTCTTTGCCAACCGCTCCAATCACCAATCCAATGGTCTCGCGATGTCCCGCCGCATCATCCGGCGGTAGCGGTGTGGCTGGAAAGTAGCGGCTCCAAAGCTGCCTTGCCACGACATACATATCACGCTGTACTCTTACGAATTCTTCGTTCGCTTCCGCGAGAACTTGGTCTGCATCTAAGCCGACGTCTAAAACTAATTCAAGTTTGCGTGAGAACTTGGCTTTACCGAGTCGCCACTCTCCATTCGCTCTTGGGACCACATCAGTTTCCAAAAACGTTTGGTATTGCTTTAACTCGTCGACGACCGCCGCCGCTGATTGCTTGAGTTGCCCAAGCTGGCTTGTTCGGCCAACGAGATCAAAAATCCCTTTTTCATAGAACCCAATCGCGCCTCGATTTTGCAGAATCGCCGTGTCCAGTATTGTGCGAGGTGGATTTTGAATGGTCTCTTTGGCGGTCGCGATAATGCGGGGAATCTGCTTCATTCTCGCTATCGCATTCGCGATATTCTTTTCCATCGGTAACGTCGATTGCGTTAGCAACGAATAGATGCTGTCGTTCACATAGCTGCCATAAGTTCGCGGATCTTCGGCAAATGGCTTGGTATTTTCGGCAAGCCAAATGTTCCGAACCAACTCGTCGCGAAGGATTTCGTAGTCGATTTTTGCGTTCGCAGAAAGTTCGGAGACCGGAAAGCCTGTCGTGAGCGTTGCCAAGCTTTTCTTTTGCTGGACCAACCAACCGTCCCGAGCGGTCGAAGATATATCGTCGAGTAAATCGTCAAATCGATGATCGCCGAGGACGGTTGCATCTAATGGCCGCAATTGAAATGCCTCTTCAAGGTGCGCCTTGAAAAACGCCTGCAGCCTCTCGTCGGCGGTCTGTGCGATTGATTGGCTTTGAACTAGGCAGCAGCAAAGAAAAACAAAGCTAAGGCTGGCGCTCGGGCGGTACTTCACGGGATGAACTCACTTCGTTGGAGTTGGAGACGACGGACGGTTGGATTGAACTGCGAACGTATCTTGATTGAAAACATAATAGCCGCAAAAGCTTAAATTTTACTCACGAGGGACGATGTGGTGAACATTGTCCATCACGTTTTCATATCCATTAGCGGGCAAAACGGGGATGCGAACGCCATCCTTGAGCATGCTGTAGGCGAGCATGATCGTGACGGAGGCGTCGTTCTCAATGCAGCCCCAAATGAAGTGAAATGGATAGATTGCGAGCGCGCGATCCGGTGAAAAAACCCCGACGGCTTGCGAATCAGCATGGTCATGGAACGTTACATTCGCCCAAGACCAACCAAGCTCACGAACAATCTGTTGCCCCCAAAGACTACCGAGAGTCAACGCCGGATCGTCAACCTTCAGCGTCTTTGGCCCATCGCCTTTCTGTATTCTGAAAACACAATTGTCAATCGCATCGACGATTTCCGCCGTTGTTAAGCGATTTAAATCTAGCTGAAGCATCACGGCTGCATCGCCAGCGCAACCGGTAATGGACTCCATCGTTTCATCATCGATCGCGTGTTCGGTAATATTCAAAATGCGACTCCTCTCGCGTCAACTTCTTATGCATGTCTAAGAAAAAGTGGTTTCCATGGTGATTAAACCGGTCTAAGCCCTTTGTCTTTTGCTCGCCGAAACGCAATCTTAGGCGAGCCAAGCGAACCGTCCAAGCGGCGTCCCATTCGTTAGGCACAAAGTGCCAGGCACAATGAGCAACGAACTTGCGTTATAATCACTGACACTCAACATCATTATTGCCAAGTCCCCTGACCTTTTTTGTTGCTGACCACCTTTTTTTAAGACCTTACCGATGACAAGTCTATTGCCACTCCAGGCCAACGCGAGCCTTTTTTCCGATGTGGGGCGAAGCCGACGTCAATTTTTTCGAGCGGCCGCCGCGTTATCGCTTTGGCCACTGATTCAGCGTCCGGCGATTGGCGTTGTCGTCAGCAAAGTATCGTTCCGCGATTATCCGTTCAGTCTTGGAGTCGCGTCCGGCGATCCGCTGCCCGATGGCGTCGTCCTGTGGACCCGCTTGGCTCCTGATCCCCTGCATGGTGGCGGCATGGCCAGCGAAAATATCGAGGTCGGTTGGCTGGTCGCTTCGGATCAATCGATGAAGAATATCGTCGCAAGCGGCACGGAGGTCGCAACCCCTGAATTCGCACATTCGGTGCATGTCGAAGTTGATGGTCTTGAGCCTGGGCGAACGTATTGGTATCGCTTCAAAGCGGGCGATGAAGTCAGCCCAATTGGACGCACACGCACCGCACCGGCTTTGGATGCGATGCCCGATCGCTTGCGTTTTGCGTTTGCTTCATGTCAACATTTTGAAAGCGGTTTTTTCAATGCCTATTACCACATGGCGGACGATGATCTTGATCTAGTCATTCACCTGGGTGATTACATTTACGAAGGTGATGCTGCAAGTGGTGCGGTACGTAAGCACGTTGGGCTTGAAATCAAGTCGCTCGATGATTATCGCAATCGGCATGCGCAGTACAAAACCGATTCGGACCTGCAGGCCGCTCACGCTGCATTTCCGTGGCTTGTCACCTGGGATGATCACGAATTGGATAACAACTGCGCCGGTGACATCAGCGAACAAACATTTGTTGAGCCAGGCGATTTTTTGATCCGCAGAGCGAATGCGTACCAAGCCTATTACGAACACATGCCGCTACGTAAATCTGCTGTTCCACGCGGGCCGTTGATGCAACTCTACCGTGGTTGTTCGTGGGGACGATTGGCAGACTTCGACGTTTTAGATACGCGGCAATACCGCAGTGACCAACCCTGCGGTGATCGCAATGTGGAACCCTGCGCGGACGCGTTGTCCGATAAACAAACCATGTTGGGCGCGGAGCAACAAGCATGGCTCGATGAACGATTGAAACAGTCGCCAGCGATTTGGAATGTACTTGCACAACAGGTCATGATGGGACGTGCCGATCGCAAAGCGGGAGAGGGAGTTGCGTACAGCATGGATCAATGGCCAGGCTATGAAGTACCTCGTCGAAGATTGATGCAATTCTTGCATGACAATCGTGTCAAGAACCCAATTGTTTTGACTGGTGACATTCATACCAACTGGGTCAACGATCTCAAGATTGACTATGACGATGCCGCGTCGCCAACCGTGGCGAGCGAGTTCGCTTGCACGTCAATCTCATCCGGTGGCGATGGATCTGACAATCGACGGGCAAGTGAGATTGTTTTGGCGGAAAACCCGTTTGTTCGGTTCCACAATTCAGAGCGTGGGTATGTACGCTGCGACATCACTCCCGATCGTTGGCAAAGTGATTATCAAATCGTCCCCTATGTTTCAAGAAAAGGTTCGCCACAGATCACTCGCGCGTCGTTTGTTGTCGAACAAGGCAAACCTGGCGCAACGAGCGCGTCGTGACGGGCCAACACCTCAAATCTCAAATCTCAAATCTCAAATCTGTACTGTGAGTCCATTGGCAAGGAGTTAGGGCTTTATACCGATCCAAAGCAGCGCATCGGTGCGTTGGGAGACGAAATGCATCGAGCCATTCGATTGGTCGTCGACGTTGGCATGCACTGGAAGGGCTGGACTCGCGAACAAGCGATCCAATACATGATGGCGAACGAGCCGATTAGGACCGTTCGATCAATAACTGTCCGGTTTGTGAAGTGGGATAGACTGCCAGCCTAGCCTGATGAAAATGATCGAACATAGGGAGTTTAGGTAGTTATTGATGAAACAAAGTACTACGAAAATAGGCTCCCTTCTCCCACGGTATTCCGGGGGAGAAGGGCTGGGGACGAGGGGGGGTGACCGCGAGAAAAAAACCGTAAAATACGTGGTATTCTTTGCGCTACATTGCCCCTCACCCCCAGCCCCTAGTATCTAGAGGCGGACCAGAATTTTAGTCATCGTGTGACTAAATTAGCAACCGGAAACTGATGCTTCCAAACG
>JAYVSE010000097.1:0-8205 GCA_043775635.1 Planctomycetaceae bacterium
AACGATTGATTAATGCTCCACGCGGACAAGCCGCATGGTAGCGAGGCTCACTCCGCGAGCATCTTCTGGTTGTGATTATAGCCCGACGGGGATAAACCCCGTCGTAGCATCTGGTCGGAACAATATTGAATCAAAATTTCGCTATTAAATTCCGAAAATTCTTTAAGCCCCTTCAGGTTATCTTAATGTTCCCCTGATAGGATTCGTCGAAACCGACGCTCGCGTCCCTGTCAGCGATGCGACCTTGAAAATCACTGTCCCCTACTTTACCAACTCGCGACCAGCCGAAAACGATGAACATTCGACTCCTGAAGCGCAGCTTAGTAATCGCATGGGCCATCGCAATCGCCTGTTCGGCAGGGTTTGCCTCGATATTCTGCGCCACGGCTCAACAACCAGGACCACCGCAAGATCTGAAGCCGATCGGTGGGCACTGGTTTGTCTCGTCAGGCGATGCTTCTGTCTATTACTACCAGAACGAGACGAGAATGGTCGACTTGTTCTCATATCACACCAAGGACTCGAACAAGGATGGGATCGAGAACCTGAAGGTCAGTCACGATGAAAAGTTTTTGATAATCCAGAGTCAGGGATATCCGAACCATCCAACGGCTGTTTTTCCTAATACGGGGAACCCGAATTCGATTCATGTCCAAAACTTCAATTTTCGCTTGCCACTGGAACCAGTACTTGCGGACAAGATCACGCGGCTGCCGATGGGCGCCATAGGGATGGCGCTCAATGGCGTTGTCTTCTTCAATCCGTTTGAAATGGAGGGGATGAACGCAGTGGAAGGTTACTCAGAAGTCTGGCTTGATTCCTGCTGTGGACATCCACAACAAACAGGTGTTTATCACTACCACAAATATCCGAGTTGTGTGAAATCACCTTTTGCGGACGATGGTAAGCAGCACTCGCCAATCATCGGATTCGCATTCGACGGGTTCCCTGTTTATGGTCCCTACGAAGGCCCAGGCGAAATCGCAAAAGATTTAAAAGGCGAGAGAGCGCTGGATGTTTGCAACGGCCACAAAGACGATGCCCGTGGCTATCACTACCACGTAACACCCGGTCAATTTCCTTATATCATTGGCGGCTATGCGGGTGTCGTCGAAGCGTCTAACAATCGCGGACTCTGGCGCGCTGGGACCGGTGCGATCGTCAACAACGCCCAGCCAGGAACTCGTATGGAGCAGGTCATTGATTCCGTTCGGCCCGGCATGGGCGCTCGCGGCAAGACACAATCCATCAACTTCGAGCTCATCCCTGAAAATGCAATGCGTCGCGCCATTCCACTCGACAAGCCAAGCTGGGTTCAAATCGGACCATTTGACGCCACCAAGATTTCGCGCGCGGGCAATACAGTGACGGCAGAATTCAATATACCCAACGATGCTGCCTTGGGAGTGTTCTTCGATTGCCATCTAGAATTCGGCTCCGGCGCTCACCCGATCGCAATTAAGAAAAACGATGTTTTCCGCGTGATCGAATAAACCTTCGTAACCGCCTCACCGGTGATCGCGAATGGAAACATCTATGTACCAAGTCGCAAAGACGGCGTACTTGTATTGCCAGCAAAGCCTCACTATTCCATTACGGTGCAAAATCAATTCACAGGTGATGAAAGTGATTTCAACGCCACACCCGCCATTAGCAACAATCAGATATTTTTACGTTCGAATCTGTTTCTTTATTGCGTCGCCAATAGAAACTAATGATCAACAACGGTGTTATATGAACACGAACGATCGACTGTTGGATAACTTTTCTGTCACCCTTTGGAGATGATTGCATGAAACGCTTTACATACGCTCTTGGACTACTGTTGCTTTCGGGAGCAACAACCGTGATGGCACAACCGCCCGGTGGACGTGGAGATGGCGGTGGTCCAGGTGGACCGCCAGGAGGTGGTGAGGGGGGCCGTGGCTTTGGCGGCGGCGGTGGCGGCGGCGGTGGACCTGGAGAAGGTGGCCGGCGCTCGATCCCGATTATGGATGCGCTCGATCCCGATCATGATGGCACGATTACAGCCGAGGAACTTAAGAACGCATCGTCGGCACTGGCAACACTTGATAAAAATAAAGATGGTAAGTTGACCGAAGACGAATTTCGTCCTCAAGGAGGACGGCCACCTGGTGAAGGCGGTCCTGGATTCGGGCGACCCGGCGAAGGCGGTCCTCAAGGAGGACGACCTCCTGGTGAAGGCGGCCCTGGATTCGGGCGACCGGGGGAAGGCGGACCCCAAGGGGGACGACCTCCTGGTGAAGGCGGTCCTGGTGGACGAGGCGGCGATCAAGGTCCAGGTGTGAATCCAGATCGAATGCTTGCTCATGCGATGGAATTTGACGCGGACGATGATGGCAAGCTAAGCAAGGGCGAGCTCCAAAAATTTATTGAAGACTTCGTCAAGCATCACCCTGGCCCTGGCCAAGGTGGACCCGGTCGCGGTGGTGAAGGTGGACCTGCCGCAGGTGGACCTAGTCGCGGGGGTCCTGGTCGCGGGGGTCCTGGTGGCGGACCTGAAGGACCTGGAGGTGGTGGACCTGGAGGTGGTGGCGAACGACCGGATCGGCCACAGCGCCCTGAATAAGCCTTTCCCCTGCTAAATTCATGCAGCGCTTCGTTATCACATTCAAGGAATCCCGCAGGCTTGCCAACAAGCCTGCACTCTAACGTCTGGTGTCGGCGTGGTGCCGCGCGAGGAGATTGTGAAGGGAATGAACTTAGGTGCGACGAAATGACCAACCGATCTCTCCGTTCCGAAGCGTGGTGGAATGATCCAACAAACCCTGGGATGACCGCTTTATATCTTGAGCGATTTCTCAACTACGGCTTAACACCGGGAGAACTTCAAGGCGGAAGACCGGTCATTGGTATCGCTCAGTCGGGAAACGACTTGGCACCTTGTAATCGCATCCATCTGCAGACAGTCACGCGGCTCTGCGATGGTGTTCGCGACGCTGGCGGAATTCCGCTGGTATTTCCGATGCACCCGCTTCAGGAGTCGGTTCGACGTCCGACGGCAGCCCTGGACCGCAATCTCGCTTATATTGCACTGGTAGAGATTTTGTATGCGTATCCATTGGACGGTGTGATCTTTACGACGGGTTGCGACAAGACGACTCCAGCGGCACTGATGGCAGCGGTGACGACCGATCTCCCCTCGATTATCTTCAACGGCGGGCCGATGCTGAACAGCTTCCTCGACGGTCAACTGGCGGGAGCCGGGACGATCATCTGGGAAGCTCGTCGGAGACTGGCGGCTGGTCAGATTGACCATCAAAAGTTCAATGAGCTGCTGTCGGGATCAGCCCCAAGCGCTGGTCATT
Organism: Planctomycetaceae bacterium; assembly: GCA_043775635.1. GTDB lineage: Bacteria > Planctomycetota > Planctomycetia > Pirellulales > Pirellulaceae > UBA6163. The sequence continues at coordinate 3,330 of JAYVSE010000097.1, forward strand.
GCAACGTGATGGGAACAGCCCTATCGATGAACTCTCTGGCGGAAGCCTTGGGCATGGCGTTGCCTGGAAGCGCGAGCATTCCAGCGACGTATCGCGAGCGTGGTCAAGTCGCATATCACACCGGCAAGCGAGCCGTCGAAATCGTTCGCGAAGATTTGAGACCGACATCGATTATTACGCGAGCTTCTCTACTCAATGCAGTGCGTGTCAATACAGCTTTGGGTGGGAGCACAAATTGCCCGCCGCATTTAATTGCAATCGCCCGACACGCTGGGCTCGAATTAGATATCCATGATTGGGAAACCTACGGTTATGACTTGCCGTTGTTGGTAAATGTACAGCCTGCGGGGCATTATCTGGGAGAAGACTTTCATCGCGCCGGCGGAGTGCCGACCGTGATGAAAGAACTTCTTGATCACTCTCTGATCGATGGAAACCTGCTCACGATCACCGGCAGAACGATATCGGAAAATCTGCAATCAGCTCCTCCTGTGGACGGAGAAGTCATCTATGGCGTTCAATCACCGGTCCGAGAAAAAGCTGGTTTTTTAGTGCTCGCCGGAAATCTCTTTGATGCGGCGCTAATCAAGACCTGCGTTATAAGTGAAGCTTTTAAAAACCGTTACCTTCGCAAATCGGGGCAGGAGGGTTGTTTCGAATGTCGAGCGATCGTGTTCGATGGACCGGAGGACTATCACGCTCGGTTAAACGATCCCATGCTAGGCATCGACGAGAATACTATGTTGGTCATTCGAGGCTGTGGGGTAATCGGTTTTCCAGGCGGTGGCGAGGTCGTGAATATGCAGCCGCCGGATTTGATGCTCAGACGCGGCATCGACGAATTGCCTACGATGGGGGATGGTCGCCAGAGCGGTACATCGGCCAGTCCTTCGATATTGAATGCATCGCCAGAAGCGTTTGCTGGAGGTGGACTGGCTCGCCTGCAAACCAATGATCGCATCCGGGTCGACTTGAATCAGCGTCGGGTGGATGCTTTAGTTCCGGATGCCCAGTGGCTGGCTCGCGATGTATCGGCATGGGCAGCTCCGGCCTCACATGCGACGCCATGGCAAAAGCTGTATCGAGACAATGTAAATCAATTGCATCAAGGCGGCTGTTTCGAATTCGCGTGCAGTTTTCGCTCCGTTTGCCGCAACATTCCACGACACAATCACTAGCCGACTTGGAGTTACTTCTTCGCGTCGAGCACCGGCAGTGTCGGCGTGATGTTTTTAAGGTCTGTCCAAAGCGTGCCTTCGCCTGCATAAAACAATTTCAAATCAAGAGTCTCTGGCAATTGCTCGGCAAACTCCCACTTGTTGTAAGCTTCGGTGGTTCCAAAGGCTTGAGCGGCGAGGCGGAACTTATCCGACGTCGCTTCTGCCGCGAGTTTCTTTGCTTCGGCGGTCGCTCGGCCCAAGAGTACTTTTTTTTGTGAATCGAGGCCGGCAGTTTGAAGGTCGATCGTCGCGATCAATTGCTCCGTTTCCGCAGCAATTTCTTTCGCCTCTTTTTCTCCTTCCGCCACCACCGAGGCAACCATGCGTTCGGTGTCGGCACGGATGCGTTCCGCTTCTAAATCCACTTTCTTTTCCGCTTCGCGAAAGTCAGCTTCAATTCGAGCGGTCCTGGTTTCTTCATCGCGAGTCAGCTTCAACTCATCGGCGACATAACCTTTCTGAATCGGCTCACGAACGTCGGCGGGAATGTAGATATGGCGCACTAGGCCATACAACAGTGAAATTCTTTTCTTTTCCAAAACGGTCTTGAAGTCTTCGCTCACGCCCGCTTGAAATGCTTCGCGCTGATCACCGACCAGCAACTCGATCGCGCCCATTTTCGAGCCATTGTTGCGGCAGATACTTTCCGTTTGCGGCTCGATGACCTTTTTGTCAACGGCCTCGATGTTACCGAACGTACGCAGCACCTCAGCCGCATCTTCAGGCATCACGCCCCAGATCGCTGAGAAATCAAGTTGGATATCGAATCCGTCGTTACTTGGAAAGCTGATACCTGTTCCTGCTACGGGAACAGGTTCACCTTCCACGTCAAAAAGCAGCTTGCCGTTGGCATCCAACTTTTGTTCGACTTGAATACTGGCTTCGCGATACCCGACATTGATCACATCCACCTGCTGTTCACGCGGGTTAATGGGATACAAGCCTGGTGGCAATACTTTGTCTTGAATACCAGCGATGAGTCCAAGCGACTTGTTATCGGCTTGCATCGTGACCACGCCAACGTAACCCGTCGGAATTTCAACCCAGCCGCTTACCTTTTCCTGTGTGCCTCTGTTGGTAACCTCGGTACTATAAATCTTGAACTCGTAAGCATACGGATTTGCTCGATAACGCCCAGGACCAAAGACTTTTCGAAGGATTCCTTTACTTTCTGTAATGGCATCGCCTTGCAAGTCACCATCAACCATGAATTCTCCAGACGGTAGCAGGTCGCCCATCTTGCTGGTCACGACGCCGATCTGTCCCGGCATGATCACCACATCAGGAACAATGGTTCGTTCCCAATAAACCGGGTTATAGAAGTGGCGACCAGGCCCTTTCATTTCCCGCATCACGCCAACTTGCCCGGCTTCTGCGAGCCGATTTTCTAGCGAGCTCTCGGCTGGCAAGATCAGCGGCCCCTTGTATCGCAGCAACAAACTGTGTCCTTCGGGAACATATTTGTGGCAGATTGTCCATTGGAAAGTTTCATAGGCGAGAACACCAAGAAACACTCCCGCGATGACCAAGCTTACGAACGGTTTGTTTTGTACGTTTAATGCCATGATATTACTTCACACCTTCGTCTTCGGTTGCTGTTTTTTCTGATGCGAGTGCTGCGGCTGGTCCGGCTGCGGCTGGTCCGGCTGCGGCTGGCTTGACATTGAATTCTTCAAAGATCTGCATCAACGGGCTGTCCGCTGTATTGATCATCATCTGTTTGAAAGACGGCGCAAGTTTTCGCAATAGAACCCAGCGAGCGTAGCCGTTGCCATCGCCGTCATAAGCAGAAACGGCTTGCTTCCAACCCGCCGCGTCGGCTTCGTTGCCAAAGCCGATGACATCAGCAGCAGCTTGGCCAAGCGATAAAATCGCTTCGGCTTGATCTTTCGCTGCAGCCAACTCCGACTCAGCAACTTTCATTCGTTGATTGGCACCAATGATGGCGACTTCTTGTTTCCGTTGTGCTTCCGTCGTCACCTTCACGACATCTGTTTCGACTTCAATCAGCGCCTGTTTCCGTTTGACCATCTCCTTTTCAACGCTCAGATCTTTCTCGCTTTCTTGTTGCTCGATTTGCTTCTTATATTGTTCCGCTTGTTGAACAGCGATCTGTCGTTCACGAACGGGAGTCGCGATTTGCTGAGGTGGTGAAATACGGGTGATCAACGCTTGAACAATTTCGATACCTTGGAGCTTGCAGGTTGCTTCCAAAGCTTTTTGGAAATCTTGTTGAAACTCAAGTCGTTTCTCGCCCAAGATGAATTCACGGCCGGAGTGGTTGCTTCCCTTGAGCCGACAGATCGATCTCGCATTGGGGAGAATGATCTTTTGTATGATTTCTTGTTCGACACGAGCATCGATTCCCTTGTCGTTTTCCGCGTCGTTATAAGTGACAAAGACTTCTGCCACTCTGTCATCCGCAACGCGAAATTGGATGCTGCCATCGAGTGTCACAAAGAATCCATCACGACTGGGGAAACCCATCTCGCCGCCAGTGCTCAAGTCAAAGCGTTGACTTCGACAATCGACTAGGTTGATCCGTTCTACATAAGGATTGATGTAGTAAACGCCAGGCTCAACGGTCTTCTTCTGGACACCACGTCGACCTGTTTCGACCAGCATTGAATTCGGATTTTCAGCCATTGGTGCTGACAGCAGTGTGACAACACCTTTAAAGCCAGCGGGAACTTCGATTGGTTCATGCAGTTCGACCAGTTCCGCATAATTCTGGCGATTCATTTCGGGCTTGGAACCCTTGGTGTAAACAATCGCATTGAGAGGATAACGGCCTGGACGAAGCACCTCAGGGTCGATGCCTTTCTTCTCAGGAGAGTCTGCGATGAGATTGCCATAACTAAGTTCATCGCCATGCAATCGAATGCGTACCCCAAGTTTGCTCTCGGGGACTTCTACCTGCGGCACAACATCCCATTCCCAATTCCATGGGTTATAGAAATAACGCCCTTCAGACAGGACTTTCTCTTGCAGACCTTTGAACTCGCCAAACTTACTTGCCGGGACCAACTCAACATCGTTGCCGATGTCCTCACCCGCCTTTAGAGTCAAAACGGCAATGTGACCACTTGGCACATCAATGCGACAGAACAAGAACACCCAGGCTAGTAAGCCGACCAGCCCGGCGATTCCAAACAAAATGACACTGCCGATTTTGCCAGCTTTCAGCAATCTTTGAAATCGGTCCATGGGCGAATCGCCGTCATCGAACGGGGTGTTGGGCATCATTTGTCTCGCAAAACAAGGACAGTTTGACTGTTGGAGTTGGCATGGCAGACTCTTGTTCAGAACCTGGGCCGTATAGTCTACCTCTTGGGGCGCGCATGGAACGCGGAGAAATTGCAATTTTCAGGCTTCTTATGGAGCTGCACTTTAGGCGAAATGTTTTTGTTGGATACGGCACGGTAGCGATTATGTCGCGAGGCTTATGATGAGTTCCAGGAGCGGCTTAATTTTCTGTTTCTCAGGTCCGTCAGGCAGAAGCACGGAAAATTGTTCACGCAGCATTTCACGGGAAATTAATGCGCGGCGGTCGGCATGCGAAGGACGTCGATGCGGATTGTCCCACGGACGGTCTCTGCGGTCTGTCACCGCTTCGGCGGGAGAGTCCCAGACGCTCAATTCCACCATCGTATACA
>JAYVSE010000098.1:0-27596 GCA_043775635.1 Planctomycetaceae bacterium
GGTTCAACAATAAATGTGGTGCGCAAGGTTAGCGCAGGGTAGCGAATAAGTGGGCAAATCGGTCTGATGATAGGGATCAAAAACTCTCACCAGGAAAACCGAAATGCCCACAGACTTATTGTATACCGCGATTGGAATGAAAGACTATATCCCTTTACGCAGTTCAGATCGGGATGGGACGCTGAATTTGAACGTGCGTCCACTAGACTCAGCAGTGCGTTGTCCCGGATGCAAATCAACGGATGTCATTCGTCGAGGAACCATTGATCGAAAAGTTTATGCTCCACCGATTGGCTTGCGGAGAACGGTGATGATCATCCAAACACCGAAAGTGCAATGCCGTCAATGTGGTTGTGTTCGAACGATTGACCTGCCAAAAGTCGTCCCTTCTAAGAACCACACTAAGAGTTTTGCAAGGATGGTCATCGACCTTCGAAAGGTCATGACGATTGCCGATGTTGCTTTGTACCTCGGAGTGAGCAGCACGATGATTCGAGAAATTGATAAGCTCTATCTTGGGAAAAAGTTTTCGAAGCCCAAACTCGGGCAAGCGAAGTATCTCGCCATTGATGAAATCAGCGTCCGAAAGGGGCACAAGTATCTCACCATTGTTATGGATCTGTGCAGTGGAGCAGTTGTTTTCGTCGGCGATGGGAAAGGCGAAAAGTCGCTAATTCCCTTTTGGAAACGACTTTCTGGTTCCCGGGCAAAGATCCGCGCGGTGGCCACGGATATGTCGAGTGCGTATTTCAAAGCTGTCCAAACGAACCTTCCGAAAGCATCCCATGTGTTTGACCGATTTCATATCGTCAAGCTAATGAACGAGAAGCTGACGGCCCTTCGACAGGAGCTTCAGCGGAATGCCGCTTATGGGCCAGAAAAGCAGTCTCTCAAGGGAACACGATGGTTGCTTCTGAAGAATCCCCAGAACCTTGACACCGATCGCAATGAACACCAACGGCTTAAGGATGCTTTGAAACTCAACGAGCCATTGTCAATCGCATATTACCTTAAAGAGGATCTCTCGCAAATCTGGGAGCAGTCCGGTAAACGCGAAGCTGGAAAGTTCGTAACGGACTGGTGCGCTCGCGCACTCGCTTCGGGGCTCAGTCAACTAAAGACGATGGCCAAGACAATTGAGACTCATCGAAAGGGTATCTTGGCATGGTATGACGATCCCATTTCGACCGGGCCACTGGAGGGACTCAACAATAAAATCAAGACGTTAAAACGACAAGCATATGGCTTCCGAGACCTCGAATATTTCAAACTCAAAATCTATGCCATTCACCTTGCCAAGTTCGAGCTAATCGGAGGATGAAGCTAACCTTGCGCACCACATTTATTGTTGAACCTTTTTCATTCCCTTTTTCATTCCTTGTTCCATTCCCTGTTCCATTCCCTGTTCCATTCCTCTTTCCATTCCTCTTTCCATTCCATGTCGTTCAATAGAAGTTACGTAAGGCATTTGTTTCTCCTGTTCGAATAATAAGAGTTCGTTTTCGAATTGTAGGGCGATGTCGTTGGGCAGGTCCATCATCCAGTCAATCACGCGAAACAAATCGCGAATCGTGTCGCGAGACATTCCTCGTTGGTATAACGGCTTCAGCAATCGTAGTTTCCATTGGCTACGATCCACGGGATTACTCGCTGTTTTCAACGTCATCAAATGAGCCAAAATCACGGTCGCAAACGGATTTTCGGATTGTTCGAGTTGGTCCAGCCGGTTCTCAAATTGCAGCAGTTTGACGGTTGGGAATTCAAATCGTACCCGGCATCCAAACTGTGCTTGCTCGAATTGCTGCGGATTCCAATTGGGGTTTTCGTCTCCCAGCACCGCCAAGCTAACCACCGGTTTATTGTACTTGTCCGTAATCCGGTAGAAGTACACAAACATTCGCCGGGCAAAGGCGTCACTGGACTGGCTTTGGATTTCCAAGTGGACCAGCACCCATTCCAATTGTCCCGACAACAAGCGGACTTCGACCAGTTTATCGACCGTTCGTTGTCCCGTTTCGCTTTCCTGAGCAATTTGCTGAAACTCTTTGTCCAACATCTTGGGGAGCGTACGCCAGTCAATCGCTTGATAGAGTTCGGGAAAGCAGAGTTGCATGAAGTCTTCAAAGTATTTGTCAAGAATCTCTTTCCAAGGACTGTCGTACTCGGTCATGAGGGGTTGCTGGTATTCTTCGTCATCGTTGGTGTGAAAATCATGCAAGTTGGCATTGAAGCTCTTTCGATTAACCGCTATTACTTTCGAGGGCGACGGATAGTCGATCGGTGATATTTAGTTGTTCAGCCCAACGTCGCATGTAAGCTTCGTCCAGTTGACCCTGCATGAACAACACATCTTGAACGTCACCAATGTCTCGTGGACGATTCGCGAGGAGTTTCAACAGCACGAGGTCCTCGGGACTCACAACACTAAGCTTACGAGCTTCAAACTGACATTCAACGCCACGTTCTATCAATGAATTCTGAAAAGCGGACTCGCAAACAAATAGGTCGACATCGATTCCTTTGCCATCCTGCAGCCAAGTCCGTAGTTTGACAATCGGCATTTCCGCGACTCGATCCATCCAACCACTTTTGTATGCGTCAGAGACTGTGTAGCCAATTCGTTCTGCGTCAAGGAAAAGTTGTTGTAATTGTTGTTGATCAACGGCAATCGTCAGGTCAACATCGTAGGTGGGTCGCGGAATGCCGTGTATCCGAACGGCAAGTCCACCCATCACAACGTATCGGATATTTAATCGAGTGCAGAGATCGACCCATTCGATCAATACTTGCTCGACGGATTTCATTTCGCGTTGAGATCGGTCCGAGTTCTCGCGATTCCACTAAGCATCGCTCGGTTGCGCTGATCGTTTTGCATGCTAAGCAGCATCAGTCGTCGATCAATTATCTCGGGTGAACCTGCCAACAGTGCTTTCGTCGCCTCGCCAGTCAAGTCGAACGTGAGTCGCAATCGCTGACCTGGTGTCATTAGTCGATAGGATTCGAGGGTTTCAGGGGAAAGCATGGAGTTTTCAGTTACTAGTGAAACTTGGGAACGAGGGTTTTTAGTTAGTTAGGACCGTTCGATCAATAACTGTCCGGTTTTTGAAGTGGGATAGGCTTCCAGCCTGTCATATTCAATGCGACAGGCTGGAAGCCTATCCCACCGGCAACCTCCCCCAGCAGATCGATGTCGCCCCAGTCCCACGTCAATGTGAAATTTAACCCTAGTTCGTGCGTCCGAATATCAAAGGTGAATGGGAGCCCCGGAGGCGCACCCCGGTAGTAAGGGTTGAGTTCCGCATTGCTTTAACCAGCGATTCCAAATTTTCTCGGCGGCGATCGTAGATGATGTCGACATCATAAGTCGCTCTCGCCAAACCGTGCGCAATCGCCGCCCCGCCACCGATTAAAATGTAGTTGACGTTGCACGAGGAAAGACGAGGCAAGAATTGTTCGAAGTTGCCTGGCGTCATGATTCTGGTGCTGAATTGGTTCCGGAAGAGTCGTTGGAGGGCGGACGCTCGCTGCGCCGATCGCGCGCGCGCTGGCCCGCCGCTCGGAGACTCATCAAATTTCGTATCACGCCGGCAAACTTATCGAATCTTTGCTGGGGAGTCAGCTTCAAATTCTCGAGTAAAAGCGATCGATCGACATCGGCCTTGTAAGCTTCAATGACTGGATCTGAAGAACGCATTTTTACTTTCGCCCTTTTTCCTGTTGTTGCTCGGTTTCTGCTTCGACCACTAGTTCAATGAACGTCTGCTTATACTGAGCATGGACCCTGTGAAGATGGTTGCGGATCTTCGCGACACCAAGCTGGTTCATTGTCTTCAAGACCTCCACGACGTGGGCTGACACTTTTGCCCTAATTCATTGAGAACGCTGAAGACGCGATCAGAGGCTCCGACGTTAACCTGGTGGTAATCGCCTGGGCAAAGACTTTTTTGACAAAGCAAATGCACATCCGAATCTTGACTCCCAATGAAAACGACACGTCGCTTCGACTCAATGCATCCGTAAACCTTGGAGGGCATCACATATCCAACGAATGAATCTTTAAGCGTGATCAGGTGGGCATGAGGTGTAACCAACAAGCTTGGCAGGTTCTCTATCGGTACAGGACGACTGCGGAACACTGGGACATTTGCACCACGGAGGCGGTCGGTCACAAGATCCGCAGCCGAGCCAACCGCATTCAGCCACAATGCGACGGTGCCATTGCCATCGCGGTGATGTTGAATGTAGCCCGCGATAAACGTTTCATAATCATGGGCCACACCAAAGTTTCCGGAATACAGCAAAATGGTATAAGGACGCAATTCTTGCGGAATGTCTAGCGGAGTCGTTTTCGATGATATCGATACGGGCGACGGATCCCGTTTCATCTGGATATGTTCATCCGTGATTCCTACTTCATGCAGCCGGCGGCGCTGGTCTTCACCCAAAATTTCCATGACGGAGATTCGACGACGCCAAAAGACCGTAATCCAGTGTAAGATTCGCAATGGAAGTGGAACGGGATTTTTCTCAGCCATGAGACATTCTGGGTAGAAGTCCGTAATCCGATAGACAACTTTCTTGCGAAGAAGCAGATTCAGCGGCGCGACCCAGTGAACCATAAAAGGTGGGCTGCCCGTAAAGACTATTTCTTGTGCCTGACTAAATGGTCTTATGAGATTAAAAAAGAGCCGAATATTAATAATCAGCGTCCACCACAATCTACTAACCAAGCTTGATTTGTTGTAGGTTTTGGCATACAGCTTCCAAATTGTTAGCCGACCTTCACCGTGCTGCTCGACGTCAATCGCAGCATCAATCGCAGCGTCAACGGATGATAGCCCCACGAGAAGCACGTCTTGCCCTCGGCTGGCACGTTCGCGTGCGAACAAAAGACTGTATTGCCCGACCGCTCCGAAATCGGGAGGCAGCCAATCGCACACGTACACGGTTCGATGGAGATCTGGCGGGCCACTAGACGGTCCACTAGATGGGCCATCGAACCAGCTTGAACTTGACATGAAAGCGTTCATGAAGGAATCGCGAGGAATAAGTATCGCCTTTCGCTCCGCGAAAGAGTGCTCTTTCGCGGAGCGAAAGGCGACACTTATTTCCCACTCATTGCTAAGCGTGGCTGGCTATGCGTGAGCCGCTACCCTGAACTCGTCATAAATCCATTCGTAAGTCTTTTGCATTCCGTCATACAATCGAGTTGAAGGTGCCCAGCCGAGGTATTCCTTAATCTTAGTGTTGTCGCTATTACGCCCCGCAACGCCTTTGGGGGCTCCCAAGTTGTAGTTGCGTTTCAGTTTCACGCTGGCAATTTTTTCAACGATATCTACTAACCCATTAATCGTTACCAATTCATCACTGCCTAGGTTGATTGGCTCTGGAACGCCTTGGTCCATGATCCGCCCAATCCCATCCAAGCAATCATCGATATACATAAAGCTACGCGATTGGTTTCCATCGCCCCAGATTTCTATTTCGTGGGTTCCTGACTCTATCGCTTCGATCACTTTGCGACACACGGCGGCTGGCGCTTTTTCTCTACCACCATGCCAAGTCCCTTTCGGCCCATAAACGTTGTGAAACCTCGCGACTCTCGTCACAAGTCCAAAGTCTTCTGTGAAGTGGCGACACATGCGTTCTGAAAAGAGCTTCTCCCATCCATATCCATCTTCGGGCATGGCGGGGTATGCATCGGCTTCACAAAGCGGCGTTACTTTGGAGTCTCGTTGTTTGTCAGCATTATAGACACATGCGGAACTTGAAAAGAAAAAGCGATCGGCCTTTGCATCACGAGCGGCAATCAGCATATGAGTATTGATTAGCACCGACAACATACACAGAGCCTTGTTGTTCTCGATAAACCCCATCCCGCCCATATCAGCAGCGAGGTTGTATATGTCCGATGCTCCCGAGCAAGCGTTGCGGCAAGCGCTTAGGTCTTGCAGGTCTGCCACAACATTTTCGACGTCATCAAAGACTTGATACCATTGGTCGGTGGGCTTGATATCAATCGCACGTATTCGCACGCCATTTTCTTGGCGAAGCTTAGCCACAAGGTGACCGCCGATGAACCCTCCACCTCCGCCAACAGTAATAATTTTTTCTGACATAGGTCTAGTGACTCCTAGTAGGACTATTTTCTAGTAAAGATGTTTATCAATTGACGATTTACGGGTGACTTTTATCGATCCAGTCGATTTGGCGGGAACCGCTTAGTACTTTCGCTGCCAACATGGTCGCCATGGCTGTCCTCATGTCCAAAACCAGGCCATGCGTTGCATCGCTCACTAACTGTTCGAAGTTGTATTTTAGAACCTTTAGTGGCTCAAGCACGTCGTTTGCGGGTTTGCGGTAATTAAGTTTTCTTGCTAGCCAAAGGTCAATGAATTCCGACGAATAAGGAGCAGCGTTGTAAAACCGCCCCAAGAACGCCCACTCGCTGGCAACGAAACCCGTTTCTTCCAACAACTCACGGCGTGCGCAGTTAAGACTATCCTCGCCATCATCAACCATTCCAGCAGGAAACTCCAAACAAACCTGTCCGATCGGGTAACGAAATACGTTCTCAACAACCACGTTACCGTCATCGCAGACAGGCACAATCATGGCTGAACCACGGTGCTCGACAAACTCTCGTTTTGCGCTGTAACCACCCGGTAGTTCGACGACATCGTCTCTAATCGTCAGGAACCGACCGTGATGAACCACCCGCGCTTCAAGGCTGGTCTCGATTAATTCTTTGCTTTCGAAAATCTGTAGGTTTCCCACGGTTAAAGGGACAATTCGCTCAGCCGCGAAGGTCAGCGCGGACTTCGTTCCTGTGGGTGACGCGAGATGCGTGACTTGTGACGTAGGGCCGAACGACTGGAGGCAATAGGTTGGTTGGAAAGCGACGCAAAGGCAACCCGCAAATACGATTATATTTCCAGAGAAATGAGAGCATCACCGTAGGTGAGCGAATATGCGGGTTAATCGCAAAAAGTAGGCAAATTCTCGATGCACGGGGGCTTTCTTTTTTAACCAAGTTGAAAGTGAAGAATTCGTAGTAGTTTGCTTCATTGACACCTCCCTAAATTACCTAAAACCCCTGCTTTTGACAGTTCTCGCTGATCGCCAGCAGATTAGACAATTGGCGAAGGCAAACATAAGCCGCTGCTTTCTTAGTTGGCACTGTCCAACTAAGCATCGCTCGATCGATTAGTGGGATAGGCTTCCAGCCTGTCGCATCGATAATGACAGGCTGGAAGCCTATCCCACTTCAAAAACCGGACAGTTATTGATCGAACGGTCCTAAGCATCGATTTTTCTATCCCAACAGCGGTCAATCCAAAGCATCGCTTCATCCGGTGAGTATGTACGTATCATACCGCTAACTCCTCTTTCGATCAAACTCCAAGATTCAAGCGTTTTGATCGCATCCGCTGCGCGATAGTCGACTTCTGCACCGGCAATTTCTCGAATCATTCGCTGCACTCGCCGGCGTAGCTTTCGCATGCTGATGGCACCATCAGCGGACAATATAGCATAGTAGGCCAAGATCACTTCTCGATGACGCTGAGATTCAGCTTCGTACAACAGTCGATAGGCAACGCCAGCATTGGTGTCTAATTTTTGGTAATACAAGCTTCGCGTAAGATTGAGCATGTATCGATTACGAGTTTGAAAGTGGTTCATGATGCTGCGGATCACGTAGCCGATGATGGCAAGCGTCAAACCGATAATCATGGCGGCAATGCTGTAGGTGATGACGGCCACAAATAAAGCCAGTCTGACAAGTTTGTAGACCTGAACGCCGATACCGCCTATCGACGGAACAATCGAGCGAGTTCGGTCAAACCAGGTGATGCGAATCTGTGTCCCGGGCAATAGCATGTCAATGTCCATCTTCGGCACGTTTTTGAACATGCGCAAATGTAGCATCGAGGTTTCAAGCTGATCGTCGGTCGACGATCCTTCTTTTAGCTTGAACAACACAACCACTCGCTGGTAAATGGGCACGTCGACGCTGATCAATTTGAAAAGTTTTCGCCAGCGACGTTTCATTCGAGACCCAACGACATCACCGCGCGCGTACACCAGCAGCAAGTCAAAAACCTTGAAATCAACCTCCAGCGGAACGCCCCATTCGCTGGCGTGTTCGATCGACTTTTCCAATTCCGCTTGCCCCACTTCGCTATAGCCAGCGTCGTGCAAAACCTGGCGACTCATCTCCGCGATGCGGTTTGCGTCAGCCAATCCTTGTGCTGGCGCAGGTGCCGAAACGACAGTTCGGGTATCGCGATCTGGGTCAATTTCGGTGTAACGACTCGCAAACCCGGTATGCAAAGCCCGCCCGCGATGGTGCAATAGATCGGCCATGGCGGAAAAAACTTGGCGAAGTCTCTCATGGCTGTTTACGGGGCAATCTGCCCGTGCCAGCAAAGCTTCGACAAGTTCCGCGTTTTGCAGCGGTATATACGATTCGATTGCCCAGTGTGGCGGATCGTCTGAAATATATTCGGATGTGCTGGCAAGCCGAGTAAGCTGCAAGCCGGTACCGATCAATGATTGCGATGACAATTAAGTACAAACCCGATGAAGGGAAATTCAGCGAATGCAAAAAAATACGAACCACGAACACGCGACCCTGCCGGTCATTGCGGGTGTGGCGCTCGACATGGATGGACTCTTATTCGACACCGAGTCGCTGTATTGGCAAGTTGGCCAAACCGTGCTCGAGCGTCGCGGCCATCAGTTTACCCGCATCTTGCAGCAAAGAATGATGGGGCGTGTGGGGGCTGCCGCACTTCAAGAAATGGTTGATCTCCACGAATTGAATGAACCAGCGGAAACGCTGCTCGCTGAGTCGAATCTAATCTACGCGCAGTTGATCGTCGACGGCGTGCCACCCATGCCAGGCTTAGATCGTTTGATTATTGAATTACGCAAAAGTGGGCTGCCGTTCGGCGTTGCGACCAGCAGCCAGCGGAAATTCGCCGAGCAAATTCTCGGGCCGATGGCTTGGTACGCAGAACTAGCGTTTATTCTAACTGGCGATGATGTTCGACACGGCAAGCCGCACCCCGAAATTTACCAGCGTGCTGCCGCTGCTATCGATATCTCACCGACAAACATGCTAGTTTTGGAAGACAGTGGAAATGGATCTGCTGCCGGTGTTGCGGCAGGCGCGGTCGTTGTATCCGTACCAAACGAATGCACTCACGACCATCTGTTTCCTAACGTGTTCGGAATTGCAAGTCGGCTAGACGATCCGTTAGTCCTTCGTTTACTTGGCGTGTAATAGAGAACTAAGCAATGAGCGGGAAATAAGTGTCCGATTGGTGCGTTGGCAATGGAATGCTGCTAAAGTAGAATACTCGCATGATTACCGCTGCATTATTCCAACCGATTTCTGTTCGCGACTACTTGAGTGGCGAACGCCAAGCCAAACATAAGCACGAATACGTCGAAGGCATCGTGTACTTAATGGCGGGGGCCACCAACACGCACAACCGAATTGCGACGAATGCAACTGGCTCCCTTTACTCACAGCTTCGTGGTCATCGCTGTCAAGTATTTAACTCGGATGCAAAAGTCCGCGTCCAGCTTTCACGCGGCACGCGTTTCTACTATCCCGACACAATGGTTGTTTGCCAACCCAATTCGCCTGACGATACGTTCCATGATTCACCGGTTGTAATCATCGAAGTCATTTCGGCAGCGACGAGAAGATTCGATGAACATGAAAAACGAGAAGCGTATTTGACGATTCAGTCGTTGTGCGTTTATATCTTGGTTGAGCAAAATTCTGCTGGCGCGCTCGTTTATCGTAGAGGTGATAGCGGCTTTGATCGCGAGGTATACTTGGGACTTGATGCCATAATTCCGCTGCCCGAAATCGCCTGTAACTCCGTCTTAGCGGAGCTTTACGAAAATGTCGACTTTTCAACACCCGACCAAATACGCGAACAAGAAGATGGATACGAGAACTGAATCATGAAGATAAAACGCATCGCTGCATATCGTGTTGACTTGCCGCTGGTTGAAGGAACCTATAAATGGTCCGGAGGCAAGTCAGTGTCAGTTTTCGATAGCACCATCATTGGGGTCGAAACCGACTGCGGCTTGATTGGATTCGGCGAGGTTTGCCCGCTTGGCCCGTTTTATTTGCCCGCCTATGCCGAAGGCGTGCGCGCTGGTTTGCGGGAATTGGGACCGCATCTCATCGGCAGCGACCCACGCGAACTGGCGAAGCTAAATCATCTGATGGACGCTGCGTTGAAGGGGCATCCGTATGTGAAATCAGGAATCGATATCGCCTGTTGGGATATTTTGGGGCAAGCGACTGGGTTGCCGGTTTGTGTGTTAATGGGCGGTCGCTTTGGGGATAAAGTAAGATTGTACCGAGCCATTTCACAGGAAGCTCCCGACGTCATGGCAACGAAAGTAGCCGGCTACCGTGCAGAGGGCTACACCTGCTTTCAACTGAAGGTCGGCGGCGATCCAGACATGGATATCGAACGCATTCGAGCGGTTCGGGCAATGCTGCTGCCGACGGACCGCCTTGTCGCAGACGCAAATACGGGTTGGACGCAGCACGAAGCAATGCGAGTTGTCAGGGCAGTACGAGACATCGATGTCTATATCGAGCAACCATGCCTCAGTTATGAAGAGTGTCTCTCGGTTCGACGACATACGGACCATCCGTTTGTGCTCGATGAAAATGTTGACAGTATCGACATGTTGCTGCGAGCCAAAGCCGACCTAGCGATGGACGTGGTCAATCTGAAAATCAGCAAACTTGGTGGGTTGACCAAGACAAAACAGGTACGCGATCTGTGCGTCAGCATGGGCATCGCCATGACGCTGGAAGACAGTTGGGGCGGCGATATTACGACAGCCGCAATCGCTCATTTGGCCCACAGCACGCCCGAGCAGTTCCGATTCACAAGCACCGATTTCAATAGTTACGTAACCGTTAGCACTGCCATCGGCGCGCCGAAACGCGAGCACGGCTTTATGTCTGCGAGTCATTTGCCTGGACTCGGCATTGAACCAAAAATACATGTACTCGGCAATCCTGTCGTCAGCATCACTTGAGCAGCCATACCGTCTTTTGTTTACAGGCCAACCCGGTGAAGTCCTATGTCAATGATCACCTTTTCCTAGTGCCTTCAACCTTGCGGCTTCGAATTCGTCGCCCGGCATCCACGTCGGCATTGCAGGTGCATCCGCGATGCGGCGACCCACATGATAGAGCAGTCGTGTGTCCTCCAGGGCACCGCTCAGGTCCCACTCTTCACGGTACTGATCGCTGGGTTGATGGTAGGTTTTTTCGACCCATTCATCGAGCTGCTGCTTGCCCCAGCCATCGGGTTTTCCGATCACGCTGATGCCTGAATGCAAATAGACGCCGGGAACTCCAATCTTCGCCAAACTGAACTGGTCAGACCGATAGTAGTATCCTCGATCAGGGAAATGATCGGGCGTTACAATTCGACCTTGAGCTGTTGTCACATCACGAAGATGAACGTCAAGTGACGATTTGCCGAGTCCAATTACATTCACATCGTGAGTACGTCCGATGAAGTTGGTGCCATCCATGTTGATCACCGCCGCAAGTTTTCCCGCTGGCATCGGCGGATTGCTCGCAAAATATTTTGAACCGAGCAACCCTTGTTCTTCGGCCGCGACGGCAGCGAATAGGATCGACCTTGCTGGCCGTGTCTTCATTTGCGAATACGCTTTGGCCATCGCCAACAACGCAGCCGCTCCCGATGCGTTATCGATAGCCCCGTTATAAATGTTGTCGCCATTGATATCGCGCTCAGCCGACATGCCCAGGTGGTCGTGGTGGGCCATGTAGATCAGCACTTCACTTGAAAGCGTGGGATCAGTTCCCGGTAACAGTCCCAGCACGTTAGCGCTGTCTTGGTCGCGAACTTCAGCCGTTAACTCAAGCGACAGCGAAACTCCGAGAGGTACGGGGCGAAACTCCTTGGTCTCTGCGGCACCGCGAAGTTGGTCGAGATCTTTACCGGCTAACGCAACAAGCTTCTTCGATGCCTCTTCGGTTGCCCAAGCTTTTAGTTCAATTCGCGGCCCAGTTGCATCTCGCAGTTCAAAATCTTCGCCCGACCACGATGTTTGAATCACTTGCCATGGGTAACCGGCCGACGGTGTGGTGTGAATGATGATCGCTCCGGCCGCGCCTTGGCGAGCCGCGCTTTCGTACTTATAGTCCCAGCGACCATAATACAACCGTTTCCGTCCCTCGAATAGTTTCGGATCGTCAGCCGGATCATTGTTCATCATCAACAGAACCTTGCCACGAAGATCGATGCCTTTGAAATCATCCCAATCATATTCAGGAGCTTGAATTCCGTAGCCGACAAAGACCACTTCGGCGTTTTTGATCGACGCCTCTGTTTTGGGACTTCCCATAACGGCCATGATGTCAGTAGTGGCCTGGATCGCTAACGACCGATCGCCCGCTGAAAACAAAACTTGGGACGGGGCAAGCGTGCGAACACCAACGAGCGGCACCCGCTGTAGCCAACTGCGGCTTGCCGTAACGGGTTCCAATCCAAGCGTTTGAAATTGAGTCGCAATGTATAACTGCGTCAACGCATCTCCGCGCGATCCCGGACCACGACCTTCTAGCAAGTCATCCGCCAGGAATCTCACATGCCCGCGAAGCGTCGCCTCGTCGATCACGCTGGCGTTTAGAATCTCTCTCTCGCTGAGTTTCTCTGCCGTTGCGTTATCTTTCGCCAAAAGCACAGAACCGATCCGAGCCTCTTGACACAAACCGCCATTGGTCGCGACGGTTAAACCGAGAACGACAACTGTAAGTCCAACAAAAAATCGTGATGGCATTCGGTCTTCTCGTTCATTAATTTGGTAAGCGTAATCAGGATCGTGCAGCATTGCGTGTCGTTCTTCGCTCCGCGGAATTCATTGGTGCTATTATAGTGTACCGATCTAGCGGTAGAGAAAGTTTGCCACCGTCGGAATTAAATAGTTTGGCATCGTCGACGTCGTTTAATGGCGGTGATTTCAAGGCGTTGGTTCGCGGAGCGAACCACGACTATGGGCGACTATCCATCGGAACGGCGGTAATGGAACTCTCCGGGTGTGAGTCCGGCTTTTTCTGGGTTCTGCGCGATGTAGTTTCGCAGGTAGTTGTATTGCTCAATACTCCGGACGAGATGATCGAACGGCTCCTGTTGCCAGAAATGATCCTTCGAGCCAATCAGCGGGTTGATCCGAAACGCAGTGTAGTGCAGCCACGAATCAAATTGCCGTTCCATGATCTCCGGGGTTGCAAACGCAGCCAGTAGATGCACGTGATTGGGCATGACCACGAAGTCGCCCATCCGGTAGCGGTCGCCATCAAAGTGCAGCAGCGAATCTGCGACGATCTTCGCCAGTTCGGGCCTCTTTAGCACGCACGCGCCAAGGCATTCGTCAAGATGCGTTTCACGACAACGATTGAAATGGAAATCAAAGTCATGTCGCTGCTTTTCGGTGAGCATCGGCAGCAGCTTGGACCAGTGTTGATAGTCGTGGTTCGCTCCGCGAACCAACGCGGGCTTTGCCGGTAATCTAGCCGGTAATCTAGCCGGTAATCTATTGGAACGCTGCGTCGCAGCATCTGCTGCCCCCGCCTGGGAACGCGTTGGTTCGCGGAGCGAACCACGACTATACAACACACACTCGACCCAGTCCTGCTTCTCACGCTCCCAGCGCTGGATGACTTCCCTCGGGATCGAGTCGGCAGTTCTAAACGTGACGAAGACAGTCGCGCCAGCCTGTGACCAATGCGGTCGCAGTCGATCGTGAATGAAAAGTTCGGCTTTCGGATCGAACAGTTCGCCGAGCATATTTCGGCCCTTAAAGAAGTGGTTCGTTGATTGTCGTGGTTCGCTCCGCGAACCAACGTTGGAGGTCTATTTCATCCCTCATGCAACAGCAGTTCCACACGATGAGCACAGATGCGAATGATATTCATTTCGAACGATTCACTCACTCCACGTTCCGCGAACTCTAAGTTGCGTGCCTTTACTTCGACATTTTCAAAATTACTGCCCTGTGGTTTTTTTATAGTCGATGTCCCTGAAAATCAATAACGGGTCGATGCCGACAACTAGGTAGGTATTTGTTTCTTCCGGCTTGTTGTTCAACTTGATTTTGACTCCGAACGCTGGTTGTTCCTGTCCAGTTATTTCCTCGACAATCTGAAACGACTCGAGTTTCTGTCCTCCTTGCCAGCGCAAGTCAAAGACGTTGATCGCTGGTTGACTTGATTCAATCGTTCCATGAGCGGTACCAGATTGCCACGTCGTCAATGCCGTTTGAAGGGCCTCTCGCGCTACCGTCGATGATGGAATGTATTTGGCGGTCGATTCTCTACCACAGCCAACAGCGCAAAAAACAACGAAAACGCTGAACGTCAGGACAACACACATTTTTTGATTTATCAACACGGTTTATTCTTTTTGCTAAGACTACAGGCTTCGATCAATCGTTTTCGACGTCGCTTACGAATGCGATAAAATATAATTGGAATCAGTAAATCGACGACCTCGTCTGCCACGAGAATCCCGCCCAGCACGGGAGCTGCCATCGGTCGAATGACGTCAGCTCCAGCTCCAGTGCTCCAGAGCATTGGAACCAGGCTAAAGATCATCGTGGTTTCAGTTAATAGTTTGGGGCGAAGTCGCTGAACAGCGCCGTTGAGTACTGCGATTCGCAGTTCGCCATCGGACAAGTGTGCTAAATTACCCGCTCGCATGATTGATTTGCGCAAGTAAACAAGCATCACCATGCTCGTTGCAGCAGCCATGCCAAAGCAAGCAATGTAACCGATGCCAACAGCAACCGAAAACGGAACTCCGAGAATCCACTGACACAACGCTCCTCCAGCCAGTGCCCCAGGTACCGACGTTAACATTAAGGCGGCATCGGCAGCGTCACGAAACACGGCATACAGAATCACGCCAATCAGCAACAACGCACCGGGTATCATCCACAATAACATCGCTTTGGTTCGCGCCGCATGCTCAAACTGACCGGTCCATTCCAGAGTAACACCCGGCGGTAGCGAAACTTGACTTGCAATCTCTCGCTTCGCGTCTGAGATCAGGGAACTTGGGTCGGCATTCCTGACGTTGAAACGAACATAATTCCGCAATTGGCCGTTTTCGCTCTTAATCGTGGCTGGACCTGACGTTGTCTTCAACTCGCCTAACGAATCCAGCGAACACCCCATCATCAATACTCTTAACGGCAAAACATCCTGTCCGGCACCCAGGTTTCCAAGCAAACGACCTTGATTGGCGAGCACGGCCATGTCAGTTGTGTCTGATAATTTCAATCCGAGTGGTAACAGTTTTTCTTCATCAGGAAGCCAATCGGTATAATCTTTTCCCCGGATCGGATCCGCAATCACGTCGGCCGCACCTGGTACCATCCGGATTACGTTAGCGATCAATTCCGAGGTCTCAACCACTTGATCAAAATCGTTTCCCATCACGCGTAGGCCAACTTCCGAGTTGACACCGGAAGCCAACATGTCGACTCGATTTTGTATCGGACGAGTCCAAACATTGGCCCAGCCCGGCATCAGCACTGAAGCATCGAGCTCTCCGCCACTTCCGGTCAGCGAACCTCGATTGTGCGGCCACAACCAGACATGCTTAGCGAACTGGTTCGTAAGTTCTTTGACGATCTGGTCGTACTGGCGGTGTGGATCGATGATCGGCAGTCTCGATGTTGGTGGAATCCCTGAATGTTCATGGGTTGCGATTTGTTCAGGCTTGAGCCCCACGCCATATCTGATTTGTAAAACTTGGTTCCAGGTTGCACGAAGCGCCGCGTCGCGAATCGGTCGTCGTAGCACCAGCTCACTGCAGACGATCTGTGTCCAAGTTCCGGCGGTGCGTGCGCGAAGTTCGATGTTCAATTTTTGTACAAATGTTCGACGCCGTTGGTCCGCGATGGTCTGCAGCGAAGCTTGCAGATCTTCGGCTAACATGACGCATGGCATTCCCGCGATTCTTCGATACATGTTTCTAACTGAAGTCATATTCGAAACTAGCGCAGATTCGTCGATTGTAGACGAGGCATATCTTTGCATCTTCACGAGTAACTGTTTGGTCAGAACATGAATGGTAACGCGGTCCAGTTGCTTACAGAGTCGCTGAACGTCTTGAATTGCAAGCTCAGATGCCATGCCGCGTACGTTCGCGTTGGTGAGCGTTGTTTTAAGGAAACCTCGCTGCGATAATCGATCTGCCAATTCTTGAGTCAATGCGATCGCTAGGTCTCGCCCCAATTCTGCTTGCATCACTTGTTGTCTCTGCCAACAAACTTCTCTCGCAATCGAATCGAAACGCAACAATCCCGCATCTACGATGTCGTTGGCAAGGGCTGGCAGTTGATCGCTTGCTTCGACCAACTGCGCATCCTGAAGGGCCACAATCACTGCCATCGCTTGTTTTATCGCAGCATTTCGCATTAATCGCCGATGAGGCCAAAGGTACGTCGGCTGAAACTCTACCATCGTTTCGATCATATCCAGCGGCGCTGGGTCAAACGCCGTTTCAGCGCGTCCGGCCTTGCCGCTAACCATCGCGACTTCTGGAAAGCGACAAAGAACCATGTTTCGGGCTTTGAGGTCGTCGCCAGCCTGCGCAATTGAGATATTGGGGATGGTAATCGGCATGTCCATTACCATGCCCTCGTCCAACGGTACGCGAAGCGACAAACCGATCGGTTTAATCCACGCTGATCCACCTAGCCCCACGATCAACACGACGATCACCGATAGCACGTTCATGCGGTAGTTAGTTGCTGTCGACCAGCAAGTCATCAGCCCCACAGCAACACTAAGCCGTATTAGCCAATCATTTCCAGTCGTCGTCGCACCGAGCACCAAGGTGGCCGCCAGAAACAGAATCAGTGGAAACGGATGGTCCAGCAGGTAATCCAACATGGGGCGGTATACATTAGCGAATCCTTGCACGATTACGCTATCGCTCTCGGCACGAACATGTCCGCGAATGAGAATGTGGCACAGAACCGGAATGACTGACATCGTCAGTATTGCAACGCTCATCAGCGATAACGCCTTCGTCCACGCTAATGGCCCGTACATTCTTCCGTCGATACCCTGCAACGCAAATACTGGCAAGAACGAAACCAACATCACAAGAATGGCTAAGAACGCTGGCCAACCGACATTGGCGCAGGCTTGCGCGACTAACAGGCGTGTATCACCAGTTACAGGATTGTCACCGAACTGCTCTCGTAATTGATGGGAGACGTTGTCAGTTATAACGATCGCCGAATCTACTAAAACACCAATCGAAATGACAATTCCAGCGAGCGACATGATGTTGGTTTGAACATCGGTGATACCACAGACTTTAAGTAGCCAGATCGAGAGAAATGCACCCAAAATCGCCAGCGGCAATGTTAGGCTGATGACCAACGACGTTCGCCAATGTTTCAAAACCAAGATGACGCAGAGCGCAGTCACGAACATTGACTCTAGTAGTGTGCCTGCGACTGTCTGTACCGCGCCAAGGATTAACGGCGTGCGATCGTAACAAGGAACGAGCCGTATGTTTGGCGGCAGTTCATCGCTGATTTTCTGTAATCGGTCGAGCGCAAGCCGGGTGACCGTCAACGGATTATGGCCGTAACGCAAATGGACGATGCCAGCAACAACTTCTGAACCATCCTTCTCGAATACACCACTGCGCGGGGCCGTACCGATCACGATGCGACCTACATCACTCACTGCCATTCGCTTTCCCGATGACAACGTAACCATAAGATCTTCCGTTTTTGAGGCAAAAGAATCAGGCCTGTCGAAAGCCAAATCGGCGAGCTCATCCAGATTGATCTGGGCCTTGGCGAGCTTGGGAAAGTCAACTTGCAAATGGTATTCTGCGTTGAATCCGCCAACAGTCGCAACTTCGGCGACGCCGGGAATGGTCCGCATCTGCGGCGCAACGACCGACTCTTGTAATCGTCGCAATTCCACAAGGTCAGTATCTTTCCCTTCGACCGTATACCAGAAAATCTGACCGGTCGGGATTCCGTCTGCGGCGAGTTGAGGTAAGACGTCGCTTGGCAGTTCGAGTTGTATTTCCGCTAACTTGGCTTGGACCCGTTGCCTTGCTTCAAGAAAAGAAACGTCGTCGTTGAACAACAGATGCAGCAGCGAGAAACCCATTTCGCTCGACCCACGCACCGAAACGAGTCCTGGAATCCCTTGCAACGCAGTTGCGAGTGGCCCCGTGATTATTCGTTCAATTTCCGGAGGTCGTTTCCCTGGCCATGGCGTATAAACTAATACTTGATTTTCCGATAAATCAGGCAATGCATCGACTGGCGTCCTACCAATTGTCCATACCCCCGCGACAACGACCAAGAAAGTTAGCAGCAGTACAACACGATCATGCCTCAGAATCCAGTAGATAAGCGATTGCATCATGGCAACGTTGGACCTGTCGCCTGCGGCGCTACGGCGCGATCCAGTATTTCAAAAAAGGTTTTCTTCTCCGCCACGAAGCGGCGTTCACAACCTTTACAACACAACGCGACTTTGCGTCCGTCCACGGTGATGAAAACCGGCTGCCCCATGCTTCCCAGCGGTTCTTCCGTCACTGGACAGAGCTTTTGAGTCGCAATCAGTTGTTGTTCTGCATCCGATAACACAGCCGCAACAACGGCAGTTGGAAGTTTTGCCAATGTTGGCGCTGATGAAGTAGCGAGGTGCTGATTGGCACCGAAATACTGCGTCGCAACGCTTGGATTTAATCGTGTCTCCGCATCAATCAAGAACGCACCCACCGTAACAACTCGTTGATCCGAGTTTAGTCCTGAATCGATCGCACAAAGGTCGCCTTGCCTTGTCCCCAGAATCACTGGGATCGCGTCGTACATGCCGGTCATGGTTTCGACATAAACGATTGCACCACTATCACGATGCACGATCGCTGATGTTGGGACAAGTATCGTGGATTGCTCCGGTTCACTGGACTGTACTTGCTGACTACGAATCCCAGCTAGTTGGACGCGATACGGCGAGAGCTGCATTCTCGCCAAAACACCTTCGGGCAACAGAACGGCATCCAGCTTCTTTCTCGTAATCAAATCCATATTGCAAATGGGACAGATTGCAGGCCATGCAGAAATGATGCCAGGGTCCATCGGACAGAAGAATTCAGAATCGGCAGATACGGAATAACTCTCGCGTCCGACGATCCCGCCGACAACCCAACGATCCCAACACGTTTGCAACCAGGGCCAACCGGTAATCAGCGTCGCCAGCATTCCAATCGCGAATAAAAATCGAAACCGCAGTCCAATCGCGCGCAACAAAACGTTTTTCGGCTGAGTTGATTCGTCATCCATAAGCTTGATCTTAGTCGAGTTCAGTTGGCAGTGGAGTTGGCGGCATGTAGTGGTCCCAGTGCATGAGGAGTTCGTAGTCCTCCTGTCGAAATACCCACAACGGGTCGATCCCAACGACAATGTAGGTCGTCTTGATCTCCTGAGTCGGGTTCTCAAGCTCCAGGACGACAACATAGGTTCGCCCCGAAGTTCCATTCGTTTCGCCGAGGACCTTGTAACTACGAAGAGTTTGCCCGACTTGACGATTCGTGTCCGTCGCAAAAACCGCTGGTTTTGTATTGGGGACTTCACCGGCTGGATGGCCTGCTTTCCAGGCATCCAAAGCATTCATCAATGCACCCTCCGCGATGTTGGGTGCAGGTGTGAATTCCTGGTTGCTACGCTGACCACACGCGGCTATTAGCGGTACAAACCAAGCGACAGCAAGGTAGGCGACAAATCTGTATCTAGTCAAAACGCGATGCTCCAATCCAGTATCGTTTTAGAGTTCTACCGCATCTTGATTTGCGCGAGTTCCGAGCGCTCGCCAAAGTTGAAGATCAATGCTTGAAGTAATGAACTTCACGGCACCATCGCCGATTAGCACATGCACGCCGTCTGCGTGATTACTCGAAGGCGCTACCTGCATTGCCATGTTCGTCATCGTGCCAGGAAAGCCTGTGCCGCCACAACTTTTGGAATTCGGCACGGCCACATGGTTGTACTGCGTGCAGCAGTTTTCACCCATTACCCAACTGTATCCCCACTTGCTCGTCAGTGGTGTGGCGGTCGCGGGGTTAATCGCGTTGCAAGCATTGAATGTCGCATCCAGCGATGTCTGATGCGGGATCACGAACAGATCCGTCTTTGCAAAGGGAAAGCCTTGGCCGCGAACCTTCTCGCTGAAAAAGGCCGTGTTACTTAATCCATCTCGAATGTGCGCGGGGCGAACCTTGCTTTTTAAGTAAAAGATGCCCGTTTGAATTTCACTGGGTAACGTGTCGGTCGGCAGTGCGGGCTCATCGGTACGATCGCATAGCCAACTGCCCTGGTTCGCAACATAATTATTCTGACCCTGCCAAGGATCGCTTGGCGTGCTGTCGGAGGGACAGAAAAAACCGGCGACAACGGTCCGGCTGGCGATCGCGTTGGCACCGCTCGGATTGGAATACGCTGGCATGAACGCAAGCACTCCGCCCATGCCAGGAGTTTCTGGTGGATACGAAAAGTTACATTTTTCCCAGAGCGCTGACTGTTCCAAGAATGGAAGCATTAAGGCATGTTGCGACCAACGGGCATACACTGGGGCACCTTGGTAACTGGGGCCTTTACCAAACGGCAATGAAACATGCATGCTCATGTAGTTGTGAAGTGCTAAGCCGATTTGTCGGATTTGGTTACTGCACTGCGTGCGGCGAGCTGATTCACGTGCTGCTTGCACCGCAGGTAACAAGAGACCGACCATGACTCCGATGATCGCAATGACAACTAACAGCTCAACAAGCGTGAACCCAGAACGACGATGTACCATGATTTGACTCGATAATGATGTAAAGAAGAATGAAATAAATCAATAAATCGGGCAGCACGAGCTGCTCAGTTTTGCAAGAATACGCATTTCCCAGGTTTATGGACAACGCAAGTTGGGTGTCACAAAAAACGCAGATTGACCGAAATAATGGTCAGCGATTAGCAACCGGTCGCGCCGGGAAAACCGGCGACAAATGATTGCTCGATCCTCAGGATCGTGTAGGAAATAAGTTTCCAATACCTTTTGTACGAATGCACCCAAAGGACGAGTTCCTCGCAAGGGTACTGGACACTTACTCCCGCTCGTTGTTAAGCGATCGGCGGGCGAAAGATTGCGAGCGTAAAAACAGACGAATAGACAACTCTTAACGGGTGGTACGCAGTTGGCAATTCGGTGATTTCTGACGGCATCTGATTGCTCAATACCGCGTGTTCCAACGAGAAATGATGGGAGCGAACCAGAGGTATTGGTAATGCCAGTCCACGGCTTGCCGAACAATTCGGCCCCGAGCACGGCACATGCGGCTCTGCTGGATGTTTTTGCGTTAGATGAGTCGAAGCATTGCCACCATGCAGGTAATCCCCACAGCTTGCCGAGGCGCGATTTGCCGTGGCTGCCGCCAGAAACAACAACACCGAGCCAAGAAATACCGTTCTTGGTAGCGTGATTCGGCAACGAGTGAAAAAACCCATTTTTCATGCAGATCGCAAGCGAAGTGACAAGAGCGACTTTAAATTCTACGCAATTGGCAAATCAATGTCAATTGAAGCCAGTCCGCATTCTCGTTCCGGGGCTCTGTCTGGGAATGCGATGCCTTGAAGTCTCCGCCTCCTATTTCCAAAAATTGGAATGCTTCTGTTCAGAGAATAGGCAGGCGATCCGCGGGCAACTTAGTCTCATTGATGCCAGGGACGACAGGAAGATTTGACGACAGGGAAATTAAGATTTGCGGTTTGTTAATTTTCCTGTCGTCAAATCTTCCTGTCGTATCGAGTGTTGATGGCCATGGTCCATATAACGTGGAATTAACCAACGATTCAGTGTCGCTTAAATTCAAAAACACCGTAAAAAGCGTTGCTTTTGACATGCGGATCGCCGGTTACACTCCAAGCAAGGGACATTCGTGTTTCATTCGCTGGCGCGGCGGGCTGGTATTCTAACTTTAATCAAGTCCGCAGAACATTTTCATCAGCGCAGTTGGAGCTTGCATGACATTGGGCTGCGATGCAAATTCCCGACTTAAACCTACTGCTCGCATGCCAATTTTGCCTAAAACGACCAATCGTGTGTTTTACAGGCCGTGAATTCATAAACTCAGTCGATTGCACGCTAATCCGTGTTGCTTTGCCGTTTAGACTCTAATATCATTTCGCGAATAGGCTGTGAGCGAGTGTTTTTTGACGAAGGATCGACGATGGGTGCGATGGCGAAACCGCTTAACTCAACAAAGACTAAACCCGCTGATCATGTACACCGTATGTCTGAACCGCCCGAGTTCTGGGAGCGAACCTCTCAAACACCGGGTGGTACGCCGATTCGGTTTCGGCTCGACCTGAGCGACTTTAACATCGGTGTTGGTCGTGCGACGCCCGCACAGTTGCAGCTTCACCTAACCCACATGCGGATGCAATTGCTGCGCGGGTTTGATGAGCTGATGTGTCTGGACGGATTGACCGGCGTTGAGCATCTGCCGCACCAAATCGAGACCGTTCGCAAAGTCTTGCGGCGGTTCCGTGGCCGCGTGCTGCTGGCCGATGAAGTCGGACTGGGGAAGACGATCGAAGCCTGCTTGCTGCTGCGCGAGTATCTACTGCGGCGTCTCGTTCGCCGCGTGCTGATCCTGGTTCCCAATCCACTGGTCAGTCAATGGCATGAGGAATTGGCGAGCAAGTTTCACTTGGACTTTGACGTGCCACCGCGAACGGCCAACGGTGGTCGCGAGGAGTTTTACGCAACTCACGACCGCGTGCTCATGTCGACGTCGTTTGCGCGGACGGGCAATCGGCCCGAAGCGATTGCTGCCACACCGTGGGATCTGGTGATCGTCGACGAAGCGCACCATTGCCGTAATCGCACGACAAAATTGTGGAAATTGGTTAACTCGCTGCAACGGAGGCACATGTTCCTATTGACCGCTACACCGGTACAAAACAATCTCGTCGAACTGTACAGTCTGCTAACACTGCTGGAGCCTGGGCACTTAAAAACGGAAGCGGACTTCAAACGCCAATTTGTGACACGCGGCAATCCTCGCGATCCGCGAAACCGACACCGGCTGCGCGACTTGCTCGGCGAAGTCATGATTCGCAACACTCGCAGTCTCGTTCAAATTGATCTGCCTCCGCGATATGCTCAAACGATCGTTGCGACCCCTGAGCCCGAGGAAGCGGCACTACTAGTCGATGTTCAACAATATCTTCGTGACCGATCGCCGCATGTTGATAAACAAGATGTTGCACCGGAGGAAGACGGCATGGCATCCGATGACAATCTCGGCGACGGCAAAGCCGGAATCTCGCGGATGCGGTTGCAATCGATCTTGATGTCACTGGGCAGTCACCCGGCAACAGTCGCTGCGTCACTCGAACCGCTGGCAGCGACCGATCCCGTTGCCAAATCACTGCGTGACCGCGCCGCCGGAATGGTTCGGTCGGCGAAGGACGAAAGGTTATTGCAAATTCTCAAGGACAGCGCCGGCCATAAAGTACTGGTGTTTGTTGGATTGATTCGCACACTGCATAATTTGCAAATGCTGTTGACCGAAAACGCGATCGAGTTTTCAACTTTCTCAGGCGAACAAACGGTCGACCAAAAAGATGCTGCGGTCGAGCGATTGAGAACGACCGTCGATGTGATGTTGTGTACGGAGTCTGGTGGCGAAGGACGCAATTTGCAATTTGCCGACACGCTTGTCAATTACGACCTGCCGTGGAACCCGATGAAGATCGAGCAACGCATTGGACGTGTGCATCGCTACGGTCAAAAGCAAGATGTATTCATCTTTAATTTGTGTACCGCTGGCAGTCTGGAGTCGCGAATCCTGACACTGCTGAATGATAAAATACGGATGTTCGAATTGGTTGTCGGCGAAGTCGGTTCGATCTTGGGCAATCTTGACGATGGCCAAGAGTTCGAATCGCTGGTGTTGCAAATGTGGCAAAAATCACGCTGCGATAAACAACTCGACAGCGAGTTTGACAAGCTCGGAGAAACGCTGTTGACCGCTCAAGAAAAATACCTGGGCGCAAAAGAATTGGACGAAGCACTCTTTGGTGAGGATTACGAATGAGCCACACGGACGTGCAAGCAGACCTCGCCCGTTTTGCGACCGCGATGATCGAACAATCCGGCGGCATGGTCGATTGGAACGACGACGCAGTGGTTGCCACAGCGATGGTGCCGCTCGATTTGGCGGAGAGTCTCGGGCAGCATGATGAAGCGTTCGCGATCTCCATGGAGCCTCGCGAAGACTCGCTGGTACTGTCGCTAGGTGGTGAGTTCATTGACTTGGCTTCGCGAACGTTGAAACACTTCGTCCCCAACGTCGGCACATTCACATCGCAAGAATTGCCCATCCGCAAAACGGAGTTCGCGTCTGCGGTGGAAGCCGCGTTTGGGTGGCAGAATGCGAGGTGTCGCGTGATCGAAGGTCGGCCCATGCTGGTGCCGTATCATGCTTGGTGGTTTCACGTCACGCTGCAATCCGAAGAAACGTGGGAATCGATTGTTCCGGTTACGCTCAATGCGAAATCAGGAGTCCAAATCGACATCGGGGCCGATTTGCAATCGGGCAGCTTGAAGCCAAGCGATGAGCCTGTCAGTGGAACAGACACGACATTGCATACTACGGCGACGATTGCACAGGCCAAAACCCTCCTCGACGCAAGGGCATTTTTTGATCGCGTGGATGCAAGACGCAAACGTGACCAGAAGCGTTTGCATGACTACTACCGCGCGATGCGTCAGGAAACGACGGAATCGAACCGGCGAGCCAAGGTCGTGCCGACGAAGGAAGAAGCGGCCGCGCGTGTACGAGTCATTGAATTGGAACTGCAACGGAAGCTCGCTGAACTCGACGAGCGTTATGAATTTTCGGCAGTGCTGCGCCCGATCGCCCTTGCGGAGATTCACATTCCGACGGTCTGCATTGACATTGAGATTCAGCGTAAAGCCGCCAAACGAATCTTCCGTGTTTATTGGAATTCGATCTTGAAAAAAATGGAGCCAATGGCATGCAGCGGTTGTCATCAGCCAAACTGGAATTTTTGGTTTACCAACGACACCGTCGCCCCAATCTGTGGTGCGTGCCATGACGCCGGGCAATCGTGAGTGCAACCGATTTCCCCGTGTTCCCCGGTTTGCTGCGAGGGTGTGTTGCGGTTGGCAATGGCAGCCAGCGACATCGATTTATACGATCCGCAAGTCGCGGCAAGTCTGCTCATAACTTGCCTCTAGATCAAGTGGAACCGCTAACTCGCCACTAAGCCACAGAGGCAGGATTGGCAGGGATTGAGCCAATGCCAATTTACGGTTCCATGTTTCCAACAGATGGCTGATTCCATGTGATCGCCATCGGCAGGCACAGGCATAGATCGAAGGTGAATCACTGCCGTGCATTGGATCGCGTTGTCCAGTCAACTCCAACAATTCGGCATACAAATTGAAGTCACGCGAGCAAACAATATCGACCATTGTCACCGACACGTGCTCGCGGAGCAGAGCTGCACACTTGGCAACGAATTGATGGCGACTTTGCGGTCGGTCTTTATTGGCAGGGCTGATCAATTCGATTGCGGCTACCAAGCGTCGATTAGGAGTGGCATCGTACACGCGAACTTCGTATTCGTCAAAATCTCCTAATTCGGTCTCCATCACGAAGCTCGGTGCCGTCGGTGCCCAGACCGCCGTCGCAACTCCACCGCCGCCGTTTTCAACAAACGGGCGCTCAACCGACTGGCCGCCCTGCACCTCAAAACTCGCCACATCGACTTCTGCCTGCGATCCCAAATGAATCCGTGGACCGGCAACAAATTGAGCAGGCAAGATTTTCCCGAGTTGCTGAACAATGACCGCTGGCCACTGTCCGTGGACTTCTTCCCACGCTGAACGCTGGCTTAGCGGAGGTCGAAAATGGTCACGTAATGGCATGGGGCTAGTTCCTCTAACGACTATGTTACAAGCACATACCAATGACTTCAACGACGACGTGGGTAAATCCAAAGGAGTTTAACCTCAAAGCTGCAGGCAGGAAGGCAATTACGAACATGGCCGCTGGGTTGCAATCCTCGCATCCAAGGGGCAAGTCGATTCAGCCGCAAAAATCCTTGCTGACGAAGGCATCGACTTTTCAGGAAAAAACAAACTCGGCCCGTGGCGGATCGGCAATCTTGAGGTCGCCACCGTCGAAGGCTTGCGAAAGCTCGATCGGAGCGGAGTCGAAGGAGTCATCTTGCTTGATCCAACTTGCATGGTCCACAAATCCCGCACCTTTCGGATACCGAACGGCACCACACACGATCGTCTCCAACGAGTCGTCAATTTCCTAGCCAGCGCCCAAAACAAATCATCACCCAGTCCGATGTTTGCGCTGATGACCTGTTGCCTGGCAAAGTCGCTTCCGACCGAACGCATCGCGCAGATTTACTGCCTCAACGGTTGGCAGTTCATTGATGGACCAACAGTACGATTTGCACGGTAAGCAGAATCCTGGGCTGTTCAAAATTTGCTTATTCAAGTGCCGGTTCTGAGTGGCGGAGCCACGGCATTTGATAGCCTGGGGTGCCAACCCCAGGGCCATGATACAGAAACGTTAACTCCGTCCTGCCCTGCGATTTCCGCCGCTTTGCGGCGGAAATCGCAGGGCAGGACGGGCGGCGCTGGGTGTAACACCCGCACCAGGGGTTGCACCCCTGGCTATCAAATGCCACCGCGTTGCGGTTGAAAACTTGCGCAGATTGAATTCATCAACAACCCCAAATCTTCAACAGACTAAGCTTGTCCTGTGAGATATCCAATGCGATCCCAGTGAGGTCATCTTCAGCCGCAGGTGAAAAAACGACGGTAACCATCTTTAGCCATTCGCCATTTGGTCACGGATGCGTTGCTCGACGCGAGTAAAAACGTCATCTGCGGGTATGCCCAATCCAGCGTCCAATTGATCGAAGCCTTTTCTGACTTCGTCGCGTAGCGACTCGCGCGCTTGCAACAGCCGCAATCCTTCTGCCAGCACGTCGCCTTCATTCAAAAAACGCCGCGCGGAAACCATTCGTTCAACGAAAGGCACTAAATCTGCTGGAATCTCTGTATTCATTTCCGATCTCAAAACTGCGACGTACGAGTGCGATCAACGCATCGATCACCATTGCCCCATGATACAGCGCCGGCGTGCCAGAGACGAACACGAGCCACAAATTGATTGGCCTACTTCCGTCGAGCTTGACTCGGCGGAGCAACAACTGGCAGCTACTCGATTCATTCCCAAGTCAATGCTTGGCTCTCCGTCCGGCTCGCCCAGGCGGAAGCACGACTGTGATCGCGACCACCAACCTAGAAGTTGCTTCCGCCTGGGCAAGCAGACTGTCGTTTTAATCGATGTTGATGGAAGTACGATTTTTGAGCGGCAGCGGGCAGGCTCGCTTTTTTTCGCAGCTTTTGATCGACTCGTTGG
>JAYVSE010000099.1:0-13395 GCA_043775635.1 Planctomycetaceae bacterium
ATCATTAACGACGCGATCGTCGAAGCCTCCGAAACCATTCGCGTCAGCCTTTCCAATCCATCCAACGCTGCAGTCAGTGCCAGTGATACAGCCAACGTAACGATCACCGACAATGACGCTGCCGCGTTGTCAGTCGCCGATGT
Organism: Planctomycetaceae bacterium; assembly: GCA_043775635.1. Classification (GTDB taxonomy): domain Bacteria; phylum Planctomycetota; class Planctomycetia; order Pirellulales; family Pirellulaceae; genus UBA6163. Next base: position 144 of record JAYVSE010000099.1, read on the forward strand.
GACCGTCAACGAGAACGCTGGGACTGCAACCGTCACCGTGCTCGTCAACAACGCAGTTCAGGGCGGTTTTACCGTCAACTTTGCGACTGCTAACGGCACCGCGACACAGCCCGGTGACTACACGAATGCCTCAGGAACATTAACATTCCTTGGCACGGCCGGAGAGTCGAAGACGATTTCCATTCCTATCGTTAGCAACGCAATCGCTGAGTCCTCGGAGCAGTTTTCCGTCACTCTTTCCAATGTCGTTACGCTTGGCGCGAACCCGGTGCCAGCGAGTTCGATCAATGCGACCGATACGGGGACGGTGACTATCACCGAAACCGTCTCCGGCCCATCGATTCATAAATTATCAACGGGTACCGGCGACGGAGACGTAACCATCGACGTCGATTCTTTTGGCACTTTTGGTACCGCATCCGGCAGTTTCGGTACGCGTCAAGCGAATTACAATCCAGTGGGTTCGAAGCCAGAATCGAGCGCTGTGTTCAGTTCACTTGTCGCGTTCCGTACGGCTTTGTCCGGTCCCTATGCATTTTTCGACGAGAGCGAGTCTGGGTTAACGATCACGCAGGCAGTCACCGGTTCCGTGCAAAGCGCAACCAGCAAGTTCAAGGCGGGTGCATTCAGCGTGGCACTGACCCAATCAGTAATGCGGACGTTTGATGCCGCTGGCGCGCGTCTCGGTGCCGAATTGAAACAAGCTTTTACGGTCACCAATACATCTTCCGCAGCAACACCACTTGATCTTGTTCGCTATCTAGACGCAGACTTGCTTTTCGACGGTTCGCTGATTGATGGTGGTGGTGTGCTTCGCGATCGAGATGGTAATCTGATTTTGTTCGAAACCGATGCTGGTGGGGCCGGTGCAACGGATACAACGTTCGCTGGCATTTCAAACTCGGGTGGTCAATCGCCGCCATCAGGTCAATTCGATATCGATCGATTCAGCACTTTGCTTTCACGCCTTCGATCATCAAACTCAACGCTTCGAGACGCCGTCTCTGGCGATCTCAACGGCAATGGATTTGTTGATGCCGGCAGCGAATATGACGTAGCAATTGCGCTTCGACATCTGTTGGCGATCTCGCCAGGAAATAGTGTAACGTTCGTAACAAACACCAATTTCGGAACGCGGCCAGACAGCATTGCCGCGCCGACCACGTCAAACATCTCGGGTCAAGTTGCGTCGGATATCAATGGCAACGGGACGATCGACGCAGGTGAAGCGGTTCCTGGTGTGACCGTGTTTGTCGATACTGATGGCGATCGTTTGCTCGATGTCAACGAGCGTCGCACGACGACCGATTCCAACGGCAGGTATACCTTTGTAGGAATTAGTACTGTCAACAACCCAGCCGCTCGTGTTGTTGTCCAGAATCCCGCTTCATTTTTGCCGCTGCCATCTGAGATCGGTGTGACACGTTCGGCTGTCACAACCGGCATTTTGTCTCGCGGAATTGCGGCGGTAAATGTTGATAGTGACGGCGATACTGATTTGCTGGTTGTCAATGATCTTGGCAATGACTTAACCGTGCTATTGAATAATGGCAGCGGTGACTTCACCAGCGCGTCGCCCATCCCACTTGGTAAACGCCCTCAAGCAATTTCTGTTTGGCAACCAAGCAACAACAGTTTACCGCCTGTGATCGCGGTTGCGGCAATCGGCACTGCGGAAAACAAGGGATCGATCTATGTGATTGAGAACGGATTGCGTTCGACTCCACGCGAATTATCCGCGGGTAACGGTCCTATCTCGGTTGCCGTTAACGATTTCAATGGCGATGGCAAGGCCGACTTTGTTGCTGCAGCGTTTCGCTCGGGCACCATCGTCGGGCGTTTCAGTGGTGAAACGAGCGAACGGGTGCTCGCAACCGCACGCAGCCCGCGGTCCGTCACAACAGCCTTTTTGAACAACGACGCGTTCCTTGATCTGGTGGTCGTTGCCACCGGTTTTCAGGGTGAAGACTCTTCCGAAATCATTGTTTTGCTCGGCGATGGAAAAGGCAACTTCACACCGCTGAAACAGTCCGTTTCCGGTGGTGGTTTTGTGGATGTGGCGATTGGAAACTTCCAAACAAACGACTCAAGCGATGAGATTGTCGTCGCCAGCTATAACGGCACTGTCACCATTTTCGATTTTGTAAGTGGAGCCATGACACCCGTTTCCAGTGTCACCACCGAAACGGGCATCGAGTCGATTGCCGCACGCGATATCACAGGCGATGGCAGGATCGATTTGGTCATTGCCAATGTTCGTGCGGAAACGGTCGAGCTGTTTGTAAACAGCGCCACAGGATTTGTGCGGAGCAAAACGATCACGGGAGTTGCTTCGCCGTCCGATATCGTGATCGCTAACTTGGACGGTGACAACGTTCTCGACGTTGCGGTTTCGAACCTTTACGGTCGTAGCAAACCGAATTATTCGCTACCCAGCAGTGCGACGGTCCTTGGCCTTACCGTATCGGAACGCGACGTACTGTTGACGGCAAATCAAACGAGCACCGCAAATTTCAGCTTGGTCTCTTCGCCTTCGACTCCTCTACGACCGCTCGCCATCAACGAGCGAAACTATGACGCCGACCATAACGGATCGATTACTGCTCGCGATGCGTTAGTCATCATTAACGCCATGGCCCGCCAAAGCCGTGGTGAAGGTGAGTCAGCTAGTCGTTCGCGTTCAATGAAGATCGATGTCAACGGAGACGGGAAGATATCTGCGCTGGACGCCCTCAACATCATCAACTACTTGGCACGGCAGAACCGAACCAAGCGATTAGCGGGCGAACAATCGGCTGTACCCGTTGATGAGCAACTGATGCGACGCGACGTTGCGGTCGATGCCGTAATGGCTGATACGGGACAACTATTTTAGTGCGTCTGGTGCGTCTGGTTACGGGGCTCCGCCCAACGCCGTGAATGATAATTTAGCGGAATGGCGCGAGCCATCCGGTGCCTCAAGCTTCAGAGAGACCGGACGGCTCGCGCCGTACCGCTAAAACCGTTTAATTTGCTGAAGAAAAATCCTTCACGGCGCAGGCTCCGCCTCGCAACGCAATGCGTTGCAGGCACTGCCTGCCGAGGCTTCGAGACTTTGCATACGAACTTCGGAAGCAATTCACCTGCCAGGCAGGCTGGAATGGCGTGGACTTAGCGAAAATGCGACGCATTTTGTTAGCGGTGCGGCGCAAGGCGCCCGGTGTTTCGCAGGATTTTGCGAAACGGCACCGGAGGGCTCGCGTCGTTCCACTTACTTAAGTCCACGCCATTAGAGGCAAGCTGGCTGGGGTCTTAAAAAAGATGTGTAGGATAAAGAGGGCAGGAGCCCCGGAACGAGGGCTCTTGTGGTGGTGTTCACCGAAAAATGGCAATATTTGCATTGAAATCACGTTCCAATTAGTATCTCGTTAGGCCAGATAACTTTCTCCGGCCATTTTACTGCATCCGAAATGCAGATGTACTTCACTTCTTTCAATCAATCTCATGGCACCGCTTCCCTCGTTTCGTTCCGCGACTAGCCGATTGGCCTCTAAGCACGCAATGCAGAAACGACAGCGGGGTCGCCGTCGATTATCGCTGGAAGGGCTTGAATCACGTCGTTTACTTGCCGTGTTTGTTGTCGATACATTCACTGATTCAGCAATAGGAATTTGCGGTATAGCCGGTATCGGAAACAGCAGTTGTTCGCTCCGCAGCGCTATCATCGCGGCGAATGTTGCACCGGGTGCTGATACGATTAACTTGCCGGTTGGGACACACACACTATCGATTCAAAATACGCTGCCGGGCCCTGACCCAGCGCGAGGTGACCTTAACATAACGGGCAATTTAACGATCATATCAACCGACGTTAACCTCGATCCTGCGACTACGATCATTGACGCTGGTCAAATTGACCGCGTTTTATCAGTCTTCACCGCTGGTGCCCCGATAACGGTTGTTTTGAAAGGCATCACGCTTCAAAACGGCCTTGCACCACTTGGACGTCCGGGCGGCGGTATCGATGCGGGCATTAATACAAATCTAGAACTACGCAGTGTGATCGTCCAGAACAACCGCGTGGACTCATCAGTTTCCAATGGTGGTGATGCTGATGGCGGTGGGATCGCTACCGACGGCAATCTTTTACTTTCCGATGTCTCTGTCGTCGGCAATTTCGCCGAGGACTTTGGTGGCGGAATTGCGATGTTTAGCGCAGGCACTTTGTCCATCCGTGACAGTGCCATTAGCAACAATACCGCAGGACTAGACGGCGGTGGAATTTGGGCTGGAAGCGGTGCCAACTACAAAATCAATCTCTTTGAAATGGTTTCGATCGATGGCAATCAAGCTGGACCCACATCGCGTGGCGGAGGCATTTATGTTGATGGCGGTAATACCGCTGCGTCGGTTAGCTTGTCGCTTGTTGACTTCGTTGGCAACAAATCTGGTGACGCTGGCGGCGGAGCCTACATTCGAGCAGTTGGCACCTTTAACCAGGATCGCGGCAGTTTCCAAAACAATCAGAGTAGTGATGGTAATGGTTTTGGTGGCGGCGGTGGGCTTTACCTGATCAACAACGGTGCTTCAACCATTGATGGAACAACTTTCCGAAACAATGTCTCTGTCTCCGGCGGCGGCGGTGCTGCGATCCTGACCGATGCGATACTTCGAAATACAATCTTCAACAACAATCGCACGACATCCAACGCGGCTCCTGGCACACTGCGCTTCGATGATGGCGGTGGTGCCATTGCGATCGCAGCATCAACCGGCATCGTTGGACCAACCGTACGAATTGAGAACTCAAGTATTCTCAACAACACAGCACCGCTCGCCGGCGGTATCGGTGCGGTAAATTCGAATGTTGACATCGTCAACACAACGATTCAAGCCAACACAGCGGTCGACACATTTCCTGGTGCCGGTGGCATTGGCTTCGCCCAGGACAACACCAATGGCATTGCTGCCAATCGAGTCCGATTGACCATTGCGGGCTCCACGATCAGTGGCAATAAGAGTTCGTCTGATGCGGGCGGAGTCGGTATCGCTGATGCCGATGCCACGATCACAAATTCGACGATCAGTGGCAATCAAGCCAGCAGTCGCGGTGCGGGGGTGGGTATCATCGGTATCAATAATTCGCCGAACTTACGGTTGGATCGGGTGACCGTCGATAACAATACCGCTGGCACTGACGGTGGTGGCATTGCCGTCGCAGAGGCGAGTTTCTTCACAAGCAACACGACGATCAGCAACAATATTGCGAGCAACAACGGTGGCGGCATTCTCTTTGCAACTGCTAATCCGTTACTTACCGGCGCGGTCCAGTTCAGCACCATCGCATCCAATCGCGCCGGCTTCGTGGGCAGCAACGTCGCGGTGAACGGTTCGGTTACTCGGTTTCTCTCATCGATCGTCGCTGACCCACTTGGCAACGCACCGATCATTAACATTGTTTCCGGGGGCCCTGGCGAAGTCACTTCCCAAGGCTTCAATATTTTTGCGGAAACCAACTTCAGCAACCCCAGCCCCAGCGACTTGCTCGGCGTGAATCCACGGCTCGGACCACTTGCCAACAACGGCGGCACGGTACGAACGCGAGCTCTACTAACTGGCAGCCCCGCGATCGACGCTGGCGCAAACGCACCACTCGTCGTAGATGCGCGCGGCCTACTTCGGCCTGTTGATGGCGACGCCAATGGTGTCGCGCGAAACGATATCGGTGCGTTTGAGCTTCAAGCGACATCGGTCATTGTTACTGCTGCCAACAGTACTCTCGCTGTCATCGAAGACACCAACACGCCGCTTAATCTTCTTTCGCTGGTTACTGTCTCGGGAAGTGCGACGGCACCGACGCTCACGATCACAACTCAGCCCGTGAGAGGAAACGTCACGCTCACGGGTACAACAATTACGTTTGACCCGGCACAGGATGATTTCACAATTGCTGGCTTACCGCTGACATTCGTTTATACGGCAACCGTAGGTTCGGCCAGCGACACGGGGACGATTACTGTCAACATCGCGCCGGTCAATGATCCACCGGTCTTTGTTGCCGATACTGCGGTTGCTGCAACGCGAGGTATTCCGCGAACTATCGTCGGATCAACAGTACTGACGAACGATCGCCCTGGACCAGCGAATGAAACCGGTACGGTTTCGATTGTTGGCGTAACCGCTGCTTCTGCTCAGAATGGCACGGTGACACTGAGCGGTCAAAACATCGTTTACACGTCCGCCGTTGCCTTCACGGGCACCGATACTATTACGTATTTGATCAGTGACGGAGCTTTACCTCCTCTGACAAAGGCTGCAACACTAAACGTCAACGTTACGTCGGCGGGTACGATTACAGTAAATGCGGCAAATTCTAGCCTTGCCGTCACTGAAGATATCAATGCGACGCTGAACCTTTCGGCCCTCGTAACCGTCACCGGGAGTCCGAACGCACCGACACTCACGATCACAACTCAGCCGGCACGTGGCAATGTTACGGTCCTCGGTATGACGGCAACATTTGATCCCGCCCAAGATGACTTTACTACGGCTGGCTTACCGCTGACATTCGTTTACACGGCAACCGTAGGTTCGGCCAGCGACCGGGGGACGATTACCGTTAATATCGCGCCGGTCAATGATCCACCGGTTGCAGGCAATGACGTTGTGATTGTGCCAAGTCAGGCTATTGGATTTCCAATTGCTGTTCTAGCGAATGACAGACCGGGGCCAGCCAATGAATCCACGCAGTCGCTAACTATCTCGTCCGTCAGCGCGCCATCAAGTGGTACTGTCGTGTTGAACGGTGGCAGTACCGGGCTCTTGTATACACCCGCAATTGGATTTGTAGGTGTCGTGACATTTACCTACACCGTCGTCGACAATGCTGGCCAATCGGATACTGCATCGGTCGCCGTAACCGTCCAGCCCCCTGGCACGCAATCAGAAATCACTGGCCAAGTCACCTGTGATTCCAACGGAAACGGCGTCATCGATTCAGGCGAAACGCTGTCCGGAGTGACCGTGTTCATCGATCAAGATGGCGATCGATTGTTTGATCAAGGTGAACGCAGCACGTTGACGGACTCAAGCGGAAACTACGGATTCACCGGACTCAGTTTTGTTGCTGGACAAAAGGCGAATGTCGTATTGGTGAATCCGCCAAGTTGTATTCCGACGGCGGGCGAAATTGGTGTGACTCGCTCGGCGCTGCAGACTGGATTTCTGTCCCGTGGCATTGCGGCGACCGACATTGATGGCGATACCGACGTCGATCTGTTGGTCGTGAACGATCTTAGCAACGATGTCACCGTGTTGCTGAACGATAATAATACTGGCGCCTTCATGCTCGGTTCGCCAATACAACTTGGCAAGCGTCCGCAATCGATCTCAACTTGGCAGCGCAACAGCTCTAGCCCGCCGGTTATCGCCGTTGCTGCCGTTGGCGATGCACAAAACAAAGGTGCGATCTACGTGATCGAAAATGGCGCTGTGCGAGAGCTGTCTGCCGGCAACGGTCCAGTTTCCGTGGTTGCCAATGACTTTAATGGCGATGGAAATGCTGACTTCGTTGCCGCCTCATTCCGGTCAGGAACGATTGTCGGTCGGATGAGCGGCGAAGCAAACGAGCGAGTTCTTGGAACGGCGAGAAATCCACGTTCGGTAAAATCAGCCTTCATCAATGAAGATCGCTTCTTGGATCTTGTCGTTGTTGGTTCCGGATTTCAGAACGATGAATCTTCCGAAGTTGTCGTATTACTTGGTGATGGGCAAGGGAACTTTACGGCACTCAATCAGCCGATTTCAGGACAAGGCTTCGTCGATGTAGAAGCAGCCAATTTCGATAACGACAACTCGGATGAAATCGCGATTGCGAGCTACAACGGCAATGCTCAGGTCTTTGATTTCGCGGGAGGTCGGTTCGTACCAATCGCGAAAGTTTCCACGCAGACCGGTGTTGAATCCATCGCCGCTCGAGATATTAACGGTGACGGGCGAGCCGACTTGGTAATCGCTAACGCCAAGGCAGAGACGGTTGAACTGTTCATTAATTCGCCAACCGGTTTTGTACGCAGTCGCACGATTACAGGTGTCGCGTCGCCAACGGATATAGTGATTGCAAACTTCGATAACGATAACATCCTGGATGTTGCGGTAAGCAATCTTTACGGCCGGACTCAACCTAACTACATATTCCCGAGCACAGCAACAATCCTTGGGCTGACTGTGGCCGAACGAGAAGTCACATTCACCGCCAAGCAAACCGCGACAGCTAATTTTGGTTTGGTCGCGGCTCCATCGTCGGCGACAGCACCGCTGGCCGAAGGTGAGCGGAGTTTTGATGTGAATGGGGATGGTCGCGTTGCGGCGATCGATGCGCTACTGGTGATCAATTCGATAAGTCGGCAACGACGCGGCGAAGGAGAGTCCACTAATCGAAGTCTCTCTCAAAAGCTCGACGTTAACGGTGATGGAAAAACAACGGCGCTCGATGCGCTCCAAATCGTCAATCACCTTTCCAGGCAACGGCGTGCAAAGCAAATGGAGGGTGAACAGTTTGTAGAGCTGACTGGCACCGATCGAAAGCTGGCAACTAGCTCTGTTGACGCAGTGATGACTGCGGTGGCCGAGTTGTTTTAGTGAGTGTTCCGGCATTGGGCGCTAGCCGCCGGTAAGTCACGGCGGAACCGGCGGCTAGCGCATTGCCGCTCACGATTGCAAAAAACAGTGTTTCATCCGCTAATTAACGCTGTCCAATTAGCAACTATTTTCCAGACAATGATTACTACTTTTTCTTGTTAGGATTATCTTGAATAACAAGATCCAGGGCAGGTGCTAGTTCCTGGCCGCCTTCTCGGCTAACGAAGTGCAACGGTTTGTTGCCAGGGCTGCCGCCAGCCAAAACGAGTGTCACGAACTTTTCGTGAATCGATTGAATGAAGTCTGTTAATCGCTGGTCATGGATTCGAACCGTCGGCGAGTTCTCTTCACTCGATAACTCAACTTCGGCAAGCAATGAAATTCCTTCAAGATTAGATCTTGATGTCGAGTTATCCCAGTACAATGTCTGAGGCCCCACTTCAGACCAAGCATCCGGATATTCTTCCGGAACTCCGTACACTCGGACGATCGAACCAACCGGCGGTGGACCGCCTGGCAAAGAAAGTACCAACTCTGCATTGCTAACAACGGACGAGTCCTGCTTGATATCGTTCAAGTCAAACCGGAGGTAGCTGTGTTGCACATCGACCTCGCCTCGCGTTTGTACCACGACGGTTATGTTCTCGCCGAGTTGCCCACCCGTGCCGCCGGCGCGTTTGACGGTCGTGTCGGCACCCCTTCCCGAACTGGTTCTAACCGTCACGACGGGTGTGCCACGCGGGATTCCTTTATTAAGTACTTCCGTTGGAGCTGGGCTAACGTCGTCGGCTGGATCGCTAGCGCTTGACGACGTAGCTTCATCTGCTGTTGATGACGTTGAAGAGTTCTCGATGATATCTTTCATAGGCACATCGACAACTTTTGCGGGTGCGGCAGTTTCCTCCGATTCAGTCGGTTGTACTGAAGTGGATTGTTGGTCCTGCTCTTGGCGATTTTTTTGGTTTGAATTGTCGGGCTCGATTTTTTTCGTGACGTCTGGCGATGGAATTGAGACGACAGGGGGCGTGTTAACCGCGCCATTGTCGACCAGATCGCCGCTTGGAATCGTGTTCACAGCGATCTGATCCGGCGATCCTGAAGAAAATAAAAATACACTTAGAGCGACAAATAAAACCAAAACGCCCACACCGGCGGCCGCTGCAACCGGCCAATACCTTGTCAAGCTAGGTTGTGGAGCTTTGGCCTGACCAAATGTCGGCTGACGCGAATTACGATTAGCAGCGTGAGCACCTTTCGAAGCAGGTGGGGACGCAGGACCGGCTGCGCGAGCCGGGTTCAACGCCGGTGTTGTCAACACTGCGGAAGGAAGTGCGTCGAATGGATTTGCAACCGCAGTGCTGGCCGGAATGCTGCCGGCCCCACTAGGTTTTGCCCCCCTGGGCTTTGTCGCAAACGGGTCGGTTTGTTTAACAGTGACAAGATTTAACTGCGCTTGTAACTTATTGATCGCCAATGCAACATCCGATTTCGCTTCGCATTCAATGGCGGACTTTTCCAACATCTTTTCGAGTTCCAGCGCGGACCGAGGTCGAAGGCGCGGTTCTTTTTCAATCAGACACGAAATCAACTTGGCAAGTGGCTTCGGAATATCAGGATTTAGTTCATTTACAGGAGGCGGAACTCGGACCAGCGTCAACATCAATTGCTCAAGAACTGTACGTGCCTTGAACGGCAAGTCGCCTGTACATAGCTCAAAAAGAACAACGCCAAGACTATAGAGATCGGAACGATCATCCAACGGTTCCGATCGAGCTTGCTCGGGCGACAGGTATTGCGGGGTTCCAATCACGCTACCGCGTCCAGCAAGTTGATCGACAGGGACCTTGACCAGGGCGAGACCAAAATCGAGGATTTTGATCCGATCTCGTTCCGCCTCGATCCAAATGTTGGCGGGCTTGATATCGCGGTGAATGATCCCTTGAGCGTGCGCTGCAGCAAGTCCGCGCGCCATCTCAATGGCATATTGAATCACTTGCTGATAGTTCAGTTTTTCATGACGGCGAGTCAACTCCTCCAGCGTGCCGCCCTTGAGCATTTCCATGGCCATGAAAGGCGTATTGCACTGATCGTTGACTTCATAAATGGTCGCGACATTGTCGTGTTTGACAGCGGCCATCGAACGAGCTTCTTCAATAAAACGACAACGACTATGCGGGGTCGCCGCGATCTTTTCATTCATGACCTTAAGGGCAACGATCCGTTTCAGCCGCGTATCTTCGGCCCGAAACACAAACCCCATGCCACCGCGGCCTAGCTCATTGATGACGCGATAGGGCCCCAGTACGCCGAGGTCATCGGGATTCGTGGGAGGATCTAAAAATGTATATTTAGTCGTTGTGGACGCCGACATCACGCTAACGCCATAAGGAAAAACTGCGTGGAGACGACCGGCTTATTTGCCATTTAGTTAACCGAACCGAATAGGAATTTCAGCTTTCATTTGAATAGTCAATACTATCGTAGCAGCAGGAACCTGATTCGTACATGAATTTTCGCGTTAAAAGCAGTTCGTTCCGGGCGCTAGTCGTTTGCTACTTAAAGTCGATAAAGTTACCCACGGCGGATACCATTCCAAGGACGCCGATGCAGTTCACGCCGGGTCTCGACCAACCGAGGAATCAAGGTTATGTCGCCAAAACGCAGCCGCGTCGGTTGCGACAAATCGCTGTCCTTATCAAACTAGTCGGCTGGCTGATGACGACCTCGCGAATTGGACTGCATTTCGGCGAATGAGTCACGGCTGTTCACTTTACAATTTAGCCCCTCGATCAAGCCATAGTCATGACCGAACTGAACCGATATAGCAGCCGTGTCACACAACCGAAGAGCCAAGGTGCGTCGCAGGCGATGCTCTACGGCACCGGCATGTCGTTCGAAGATATGAATAAGCCCCAAGTCGGCATTGGAAGCGTCTGGTACGAAGGTAACACCTGTAACATGCACTTGCTTGATCTTAGTGGCTATGTCAAGGAAGGTGTCGTTGCCGCTGGGATGATCGGGATGCGTTTCAATACGATCGGTGTTTCCGATGGTATTTCGATGGGCACTGAGGGGATGAGTTACAGCCTTCAAAGCCGTGACCTGATCGCCGATTCGATTGAAACCATCATGGGTGGTCAATGGTATGACGCGTTGGTGGCGATCCCAGGCTGTGACAAGAACATGCCTGGCTGCTTGATGGCGATGGGGCGCCTGAATCGGCCTGCGATCATGGTTTATGGCGGCACGATCAAGGCCGGCCACCACGGCGGCGAAGCCCTCGACATCGTCAGCGCTTTCCAGTGCTATGGTCAATATTTGTCAGGCGCGATCACCGACGATGAGCGCAAAAATATCGTTCGCCATAGCTGCCCTGGAGCGGGTGCCTGCGGCGGCATGTATACGGCAAACACAATGGCATCCGCAATCGAGGCGCTTGGCATGTCACTGCCGTATTCCGCGAGCATTCCTGCGGAAGACCCCGACAAAATAGCGGAATGTCGTCGCGCGGGCGCTGCCATTTTAGAGTTGTTGCGATTGGACCTGAAACCTCGCGACATCATGACCCGCGCGGCGTTTGAAAACGCGATGGTGACGGTCATGGCTTTAGGTGGCAGCACGAACGCCGTGTTGCATCTGATCGCAATGGCACGCAGCGTCGAGGTACCGTTGACCCTTGCTGACTTCCAAAATGTGAGCGATCGCGTTCCGTTCCTTGCTGACCTAAAGCCCAGCGGTAAGTTCGTGCAGGAAGACCTTCACGGTATCGGAGGCACACCTGCGGTCATGAAGTATTTGCTGGAAAACGGCATGCTAGATGGCTCCTGCATCACGGTCACTGGCAAATCACTCGCTGAAAACCTCAAGGACCTGCCCGGCCTCAAGACCGGACAGAAAATTGTTCGTCCGCTTTCGAATCCGATCAAAGCCACCGGCCACATTCGTATCCTTTATGGGTCGCTCGCTCCTGACGGTGCCGTGGCAAAAATCACTGGTAAAGAAGGGCTGCATTTCAGCGGACCGGCCAAAGTTTACGACAGCGAAGAACTGATGCTTACCGCATTGGAAGGCAAGAAGATCACCAAAGGTGACGTCGTTATCATCCGTTTCGAAGGCCCTAAAGGCGGCCCAGGCATGCCTGAGATGCTGACTCCGACGAGTGCAATCATGGGAGCTGGCCTCGGCTCGGACGTGGCGCTGATCACCGACGGTCGTTTTAGCGGCGGGTCCCATGGATACATCGTCGGACACGTCACACCCGAAGCCCAAGTCGGCGGCCCCATTGCCTTGGTCAAAGACGGCGATATCGTCACCATCAACGCCGAGAAAAACTCGCTGGACGTCGATGTGCCGGAAGCTGAAATGGATCGTCGGCGTGACGCCTGGGTCGCACCACCCCTGAAGGCAACTCGCGGTACGCTATACAAATACATCAAGAACGTGAAGAGCGCAAGCGAAGGGTGCGTAACCGATGAATGACGAGTGAGGAAACGTTCGATCAATAACCGTCCGGTTTTTGACGTGGGATAGGCTTCCAGCCATTTTATACCCCACAAGTTGAAATAGACCCCTGTGAGCTCGCCTCACAGGTGAATAAGTTTTGAAGTTAGGGTGGAAGCCTTTCCGGAACTCC
>JAYVSE010000100.1:0-10498 GCA_043775635.1 Planctomycetaceae bacterium
ATTTAGTTGTGTTTTGAATTTTAGCGTGCAAATCATAACCCGAATGCGTAAGCGAGGGATCGCAGTGGTCCCTCGCTTACGCAGCGGGTTACTAAATCAACAGCCCGCTAGCGCCTTGCCGCTCACGATTGCAAAAAGCACGGAAAATAACAATGTTTCATCCGCTAGTTGGCGCTGTCTTATTAGCGAGGAGCGGTCAAGGTATATGATTGATGCTCGTCTTGACATCGCGGACATCCGTACCGCAGCAATCCGTATTTTTGGCGGTGTACAACGGACGCCGTTTCTTAAAAGCGATTGGTTGTCGCCGATCTGTGGTATCGAGCTGTATCTCAAGCGCGAGCATCGACAGCGGACGGGGTCGTTCAAGGAACGCGGTGCACGTAACGCGTTGCTGCGTTTGAATGACGAGCAGAAAAAGTTTGGTGTCGTCGCAGCGTCGGCGGGAAATCACGCTTTGGCACTCGCTTGTCATGGAAACCTACTGGGCATTCCAGTGACCGTTGTGATGCCTCATTTTGCTCCCATCATTAAAGTCAAGCATTGTCGTAGTTTTGGCGCAACCGTCATCATGCACGGTCAGCATATTGGTGAAGCAAAAGACTATGCGATGACGTTGCTTGACGAGAAATCGCTGACTTATATCAACGGCTACGATCATCCTGATATCATTGCCGGGGCCGGGACGATCGGTTTGGAAATGCTGGAACAAGTGCCAGACCTCGACGCGATCGTGGTCCCTGTCGGCGGTGCCGGGCTGATTGCAGGGATCGCACTTGCCGCGAAATCTTTGCAGCCAGGAATTGAAATTATCGGCGTTGAACCTGAGCGAGCTGCAAGTTTCACGGCAGCGCTTCAGGCCGGGCGACCCACGCGCGTCGAAATGCTGCCAACACTCGCGGATGGACTCGCGGTACCGATGGTCGGATCCAATGCTTTTGCAATTGCAAGCCAATTAGTCGATCGCGTTGTCGTCGTGAGCGAGCACGATATCGCGCTGGCTGTTCTACGGTTAGTCGAAATGGAAAAAGCGGTCGTTGAGGGCGCGGGTGCGACCGGCGTGGCGGCACTTTTGGCGGGAAAGATTAGCGGTCTGTCCGGCAAGCGAGTCGGCACGATTCTTTGCGGAGGAAATATCGACACGACGATGCTGGGGCGGATCATTCAACGCGGTCTGGCGGTCGATGGGCGATTGTGTCGCTTCAGCGCTCACATTTCTGACAGGCCAGGCGGGTTGGCTGCGTTCTCGCGATTTCTTGCTGATGAGGGAGTCAGTATCATCGACATTGCCCATGACCGAGTTTTTGGCGGCGATGAAATTGCTTCCGTTTCCGTTAATTGCACCGTCGAAACGCTTGACCATGCGCACATCAAACGTCTCCAGCAGCGGTTCGACGAAGCGGGCTTTAGCACGAATTTTCACCCATTGCCTAAGTGATTGCAATGTCGCCTTTCGCTCCGCGAATGAACGCTCTTTCGCGGAGCGAAAGGCGACACTGCACAATCACCTTTATCTAGTACAATCATGACATACCACGCTACAACCCACCTGGAGCCTTGCCGATGCGACTTATCAAACCCCAGCTCGTTTTGCTTACGATCATCGTTCTTTGGGGACCACCTGCGCAATCCGAGCCACCACAAAACGAGGCCCCCTGGCTGCCGCTTTTTAACGGCAAGGACCTGACGGGCTGGCAGCCCGTGAACGTTGCCCCCGGAACGTTTACGGCTCGTGACGGAATGATCGTGTCAACAGGAAAGCCGACTGGCGTCATGCGTACTGACCGCATGTATGAAAACTGCATCGTGGAACTTGAGTGGCGACATATGAAACCTGGAGGCAACGCGGGTTTCTTTTTTTGGGGCGATGGCATACCGTCAGTTGGCATTCCGTTTACCCGAGGGATCGAGGTTCAAATCCTCGACAACGCCTATAACGCCAAGGGCAAGAATGAATGGTTCACAACGCACGGTGATATCTTTCCGATCCACGGTGCCAAGATGACCCCGATGGGTCACGTTGCGAAAAATGGCGTTCGGAGCTTTCCCACTGAAGAGCTTTCCCACAGCTCGCCCGATTGGAATCACTATCGCATGGTTGCGAACAATGGCGAAATCCGCTTGAGCGTAAATGGAAAAGAAGTCACCGTTGGTAAAGATTGTTGGCCACGAAAGGGTTACCTATTCCTGGAATCCGAAGGTTCTGAATGCCACTTTCGCAATCTGCGAATTCAAGAGCTACCGTCGACCAACGCGACCGCGGCTGACACTGCTGTCGATGGCGATGGCTTCGTACCGCTTTTCACCGGTATCGACTTAGATAATTGGATAGTCCCCGAGGGAGATAATGGACATTGGAAAGTGGCGGGCGAAGTTCTCGACTATGATGCTCAAAGCGAGTCTGCGGGTGACAAGTGCCTGTGGTCACAAAAGGAATATGGCAACTTTAAATTGGTCGCAGATTGGCGCATCAAAGAAACGCCTTACACAAATCCAAAAGTCGCGCAGATCCTTCCCGACGGATCGGAAGCCGTCGATGCCAATGGTAAGCCGGTCACACTTTCGCTCCCTGATTCCGACTCAGGCATTTACTTACGAGGCGATGGCAAACATCAAGTCAATATTTGGTGTTGGCCAATCGGCTCCGGTGAAATGTATGGTGTTCGCCGCGATCAGAGCTTGGCCGCCGAAGTTCGTGCTGCCGTCACACCGCGATTAAAAGCCGACAAGCCAATCGGCCAATGGAACCATTTTGAAATCACGGTCCAAGGAGAAACGGTCAACGTTGTTCTCAATGGAGAAACGGTTGTTTCAGAAGCAACCATCCCAGGCCTGCCACCGCGCGGTGCGATCGCATTGCAACACCACGGCAGCATGAAAGACGGGCAGTGGACCAGCCCACCATCGCTGGTCCAGTTCCGCAATGTCATGATCAAGGAACTCCCGTGATATTTCATTTCGGAAAATAACGCTCTTCGTTACGCGGCAAATGGAAGCAACCCTTTACAAGCACGACGCGCCAGCGAGTGTCTCCCACGATTCACTCGCTGGCGCGTCGTGCTTGTAGCGAGCAACCATTTCAAGCTCTGGTTTTCTGTCCATGGTCAGTCCGTAGGGGGAGACGTGATGGTTCGCTTGGCAGCGCTGGTGTCCAGGCTTTAGCCGCCTCTTCGGTCCCAAAAAGAGTCGCCTAAAGGCTATACACCAGCGCTCTTTTTGGAATACGCCGTATGCTTCTGTGAAGCTCTTGTCCTCGCTTGATCGGTTCAGGCGAGGCCCGAAAGGATGACAAATTTGGAATCTCGCTGCGCCAAAGGTTTTTTTCGCGGAAAACCAGGGCGGAAAATCTGTTAGAGTCAGAAAACTAGGATTAGAAACGCGGGCACTTAATGGAAACAACGCCAACTCCATTGCCAACCTCACGCTTAGGGTCTCGCTTCGGCGTGGCACTGATTCTAACCGCGGCTGTCTTGTGGAGCACCAGTGCGTTACTCGCAAGCGCACCGCCATTGAATTCTCTGCCACAGGAATCCCGTGGCGGCATCGTGGCCTTTTGGCGTGCCATCTTTGCGCTTGCGTTGCTGTTGCCTATGGTTCGCAGGCCGCGTTTTCGCTGGGCGATGATGCCGATGGTCGTCTGTTTCGCTGCCATGAACTGGACTTTTTTAACAGCGTTAATGGGTGGGCCACCCACAAACGCAATTTGGCTTCAGAACCTGGCTCCCGCATGGGTCATGCTGGCCGGGGTACTGTGGCTTGGAGAAAAGCCACTTCGCAAAGATTGGATCTTGCTTGGTTGCTGCTTCGCCGGCGTTGGCTTGATCTTGGCAATGCAGTTGACACAGCCATCGACTGGTGGACCATTGTTGGTGGTGGATTTATTCTACTTGGATTATTGTATCGATTCATCGACCTGCGAGCCCGCGATGGCGCTTCCGCGTAGATTCAACGAGGCCTACTTATGGCTAACAAGCGAATTCATATGATCCATTCATTTTTGAAGCACATTATCCTTGGCACATTGTTCGCGCACTGGTCTGGATCGCTGCTCTCTCAAGAGATTGAAACCACAACTCAGCGAGTTGGTCGTATGCGTGAGGACGCGATCGAAACTCCCGTCAATCAGCGACTGACACCCTTCGGTCGACAAGTCGAACTTCCCGGCATGCGTCCCCAAGTGCTTGCACTTTCTCCCGACCGTCGCTTGCTGGTCACATCAGGAAAGACCAACCAGCTTTTGGTGATCGATCCGACCATCGGTGAAATGCGTGAGACCGTTTCATTGCCCGACGACAAACAAACGATTGAACTGAACGCGGCCTCGGAAAACATCCTCAAACCCGATACCAAAGCGCAAGTCAGTTACACTGGCTTGGTCTTCTCTCCCGATGGCAAACGGATCTATCTGACTAATGTAAACGGTTCAATCAAGGTGTTTTCCGTCGATGATTCTGGGAATGTCGTCGGTATCTATTCGATACCATTGCCCGAAGCCAACGCCCCGCGACGTAAGCCCGAGATTCCTAGCGGACTCGCCGTTGCGGATGATGGCAGCAAGCTTTTCGTCTGCGGCAACTTGTCCAATCAATTGTTTGAGCTTGAGCTGCCCAGCGGCAAAGTCCTGCGCTCGTTCGCGGTCGGCGCGGTACCGTACGATGTTGTTCTCGCCCAAGGCAAAGCGTTCGTGAGCAATTGGGCTGGTCGACGTCCAGGTCCCGATGACTTAACCGGCCCCGCTGGCCGAGGAACAATCGTTCGCGTCGATTCCGTTCGACACATCGCCAACGAAGGCTCGGTTTCGATCATTGATCTACAAACCGGCGACACGACGGAAGTGATCACCGGACTTCACGCGAGTGGCTTAGCTCGTTCACCGAATCAAGAACATGTTGTCTGCACAAACGCTGGCAGCGATACGCTTTCGATCATTGATGTTCAGAAAAACGAAGTGATCGAAACGATTTGGCCAAAATCAAAACCGTCAGACCTGTTCGGTGCCTCTCCCAACGCCGTCGCCTTCGACGGCTCGGGCGAACGGTTGTTCGTTGCCAACGGTAGCCAAAACGCGATTGCCGTCATGTCCTTTGATCCAGAAGATAAAGGCGAGTCGATACTGCAAGGCTTGATACCGGTTGGCTGGTTTCCCGGAGCGGTTGTCGTCAATGACCACAGTCATGAGATCTATGTTGCCAACATCAAAGGTCTTCCCATCCAACCGAAAAAGAACAGTGATGGTGAAGGCTTCAATTCACATCATTATCATGGAAGTCTGTCGCTGTTGCCGATGCCCGATGCGGAACGATTGGCTGTATTGTCAGAGCAAGTATCCAAGAACATGCGTCACCGTTCGATCGTTGCCACCGCACTGCCACCGCGCTCCGACCAGCCAGCACGTGCGATTCCGGAGCGAATTGGTGAGCCCAGCTTGATCGAACATGTGGTGTATATTCTCAAGGAAAATCGCACCTATGACCAAATCTTTGGTGCATTGCCACAGGGTGAAGGTGTTCCTGAACTCTGCATCTTTGGCGAAGAGTTCACGCCCAATCAACATCGAATGGCGGAACAATTCATGCTGCTGGACAACACGTATTGTTCCGGCATCTTAAGCGCGGATGGCCATCAGTGGAGCACCACTGCATTCAGCACTGACTATATGGAAAAAAGCTTCGCCGGATTCCCACGCAGCTATCCGGACGGTATAGGCGACGACGAATCCGATGCGATCGCGTACTCACCCGCTGGCTTCCTTTGGGATAACGCATTACTGCACCGAAAATCGATTCGCAACTACGGAGAATTCATGGGTCCCAAAGTTCGCTGGAAGGATCCAATGCGAAAGGGCGAGCCAGGTTTTATCGATTGCTACCGAACATGGAAAAAAGAGACGGACGAAGTGATTTTCGAAAGCGAGCCTTCGATTGAAACCATCCGTCCTTTTTCACCGACCGAGTACGTCGGCTGGAACATGTCGGTATCCGATCAATATCGCGCGGATTTTATACTACGTGAATTGGCGGAGTACGAAGCAAATGGCGAGTTTCCGCAGTTGACGATCATTTGCCTTCCCAATGACCACACCAGCGGGACGGCACCCAAGTGCCCGACACCGGCCGCTTGCATAGCGGATAACGACTTGGCTTTTGGGCGCATTGTCGAGGGACTATCGCACTCGAAATTCTGGTCAAAGATGGCGATCTTTGCGATTGAAGACGATCCGCAAGCAGGTTGGGATCACATCAGCGGCTATCGCACGACAGCGTATTGCATCAGTCCGTTTGCAAAACGAAATGCAACCATCAGCACGCAGTACAACACGACCAGTATTCTTCGCACCATTGAACAGATTCTGGGCTTGCCGCCGATGAACCAATTCGATGCCAGCGCTACGCCGATGTTCGACTGTTTTCAACAAACGGCAAATCTTGAACCGTTCAATTCTGTTCCCAATAACATTCCGCTGGACCAGATGAATCCAGATCCCAAGGCGATTCGCGACGCACTCTTGCGCGGTCAAGCGAATATCTCGGCAACGCTTAACTTTCGCGAGATCGATCGAGCCCCGGAAGATACTTTGAATCGCATTCTTTGGCATGCGATGAAGGGCAGTCAGCAACCTTATCCCGAATGGGCCATTTCCGTCATCAAAGATGATGATGACGAATATGAATAACAACGTGCTCTTTGAGTATGCATCTGGAACTTTCCGACGGCATTCAGTAAGTGAGGAAGATCGGTACCTAGATGGACCTAAAAATTTGGTTAGGACGGTGTTGGCCTGTTGAAAATTTGGGGTTGACATCCATTGTGTGTGCAGGAATTGTTCCCTACGCCAACGCCGTTAAACAACATAGCCCAGGACGATGATCCGATCGTGCTCGATCTTGCATTGCCTAGTCACGTTTTGTTATGCAAACGCAAAGCTGAGTCTGTAACCATGAAACAAGCCGTAATAATCGTCGCCTTATCAATTGCAATGATGGCGGGTTGTGCAAAGGTATGGCGCAAACACAGTAGTCTTCCTAGCGACAGCCCGAGTAGCGAAAATCCGACAGCCGAACGTTCATTTTTTTGGCGGAATCGTAAGGGATAGCCTTGTCGGCGGAGATGGAGATTACGATAACGCACGAAGGTTTTACGATCAAACCTCAGATAATCCCCGACGTTGACCAGACTCCAGTTGACCGCAACGACGTTTTTACACACATCTGACGCCAGGGGTAAGGTGCTACCGACTAGACCGATTTGAATCGCGATAGCGATGGCAGTGTGTAACTGCGGGTGTAAGCCCGCAGACACAGCGAATTTGTTTTTTGTCTAAGTGCATTTCAAATCACTTTGGTTATGACTTCGTCAGTGGCTGCGTCCATCGCATACCGCTACGCTCCATCCGACCTTTCACCAAGTGACGGCAAGCTCCCTCGACCACGCTTGACGCGATCGTTTCGCCAGCCTTTACACTTTGTCGTGAACAATAGCTTTCGATCCACGGAGAGCGAAACTCGCCACCGTCGACACGCACTCGGGTAAGTTGCCAGTCGTTGGATCCCTCAAGTTTGCTTTCAATCTCGACCGGATTCTCAGCCAATGCGATTAGACCAAAGAACATCGAATTCAATAAACAAGAAATCAATAGTACGTGTCGCGATTGCATGGGAGGGTTTGCTAGACTGTTAGACCATGGTCAGATCGTATCGCGAGCCTTAGGAACGCTTCCGAAATGCCAAAACTAACCGAATACCTCCACACCGCAGCCGCTGCAGACTACATTGGCGTCGCACAAAACACGCCTCACAAATGGGCAGCTCGTGGCGACATCCCAATGCATCGAAATCCAGCGAATGGTTGCCGATTGTTCAAGAAGACAAACTTGGATCGTTTTCTGAATAAGACCGGAAAGCCGGTCAACGTTACGAAGTAACTTGAAGTTGCATCAGCCAATAAGAACCAACGTGACCCGCATGACGCTAACGCCCCTCCAAGAGATCCTTTCGCAATATCGTACTGAGTCGCGCACAGAGCGTGAGAAGGGAACCTACTTTGAAGAGCTCATTCGCACCTACCTTCGTCACGAGCCGGTGTACGCAGATTTGTACAGCGATGTATGGCTACTGAGCGAAGTGCCAGACGCTCTGGGGATCAGCAAAAAGGATACCGGAATCGATCTGGTAGCCAAAACGCGAGGGACAGGCGAGCTACATGCTGTCCAATGCAAATTCTACGATGATGGATATCACGTCCAGAAAAGCGACATCGATAGTTTCTTCACCGCTTCAGGACAAAAGCCATTCACACGCCGCGTCATCGTCGTCACGTCCGATAGCTGGACCGAGAATGCCGAATCGGCACTCTTCAACCAGCAACCGCCGGTCAGCACGATCGAACTAAGCGACCTCGAAAACAGCCAAATCGATTGGTCCAAGTTCAAGCCCAAAAAAGAACCGACACTCAAACGCAAGTACGACTCACGCCCCCATCAACAAACCGCTATCGACAAGGTTGTGTCTGGATTGAAACTGGCCGATCGTGGCAAGCTGATCATGGCTTGCGGCACAGGAAAGACATTCACATCGCTCAAGATCGCTGAGCAAATGGCGGGCAAGAACAAACGCGTTTTGTTTCTCGTTCCTAGCCTTGCTTTGTTATCTCAAACGTTAACCGAGTGGACTCAGCAAAGCCAAGTCCCACTCCACAGCTTTGCCGTTTGCTCTGATGTCGAAGTCGGCAAGAAACGAAAAAAGGACGACGACATCGTTCAGACCTTTGTCCATGAACTTCGCTATCCCGCAACCACCGACGCCAAGCGACTGGCCGACGAAATATCCAAGCGCCATGATTCGCTGCACATGAGCGTCGTCTTCTCGACCTATCACTCAATTGAAGTCATTCACAAGGCGCAATCGAAATTCAAGTTGGACGACTTCGATCTCATTATCTGCGACGAGGCTCACCGCACGACCGGAGCGACGTTCGAATCCGAGATCGAATCGACCTTCGTTCGCGTTCATGATGCCAAATTCCTTCGCGCGGCCAAGCGGCTGTACATGACCGCGACGCCTCGCATCTACGCCAACATCGCTAAAGCCAAAGCGATCCAAGACAACATCACGCTCTGTTCGATGGACGATGAGGAACTTTACGGAAAACAGTTGCATGTCATCACGTTCTCAGAAGCAGTTGAGCTAGGCTTGCTGACCGATTACAAAGTCATCGTGCTGACAATAGACGAAGACCACGTTTCGGAACGTCTACAGGACCTGCTCAAGGACGAGAACAATCAACTGAAAGTCGATGATGCGGCCCGAATCATCGGCTGTTGGAAAGCACTCAGCAAACAAGGCCTGCGTGGTGAACTTGGAAACGACACCACGCCCATGCAACGCGCCGTTGCTTTTTGCCAAGTGATCGAACCGTCGACAGGCAAGGGCCACAAAGTTTCATCGAAGCAGATCAGCGAAATGTTCCAGTCAGTCGTGGATGCCTATCAGCAGAACACGAAGGACAAAACGATCACGCTCCAGTGCGAAGCGGCGCATGTGGACGGCACCATGAATGCCATGGAAAAGGTAGCAAAACTTTCCTGGCTCAAAGCCGAACCGCCGGAGAACTCCTGTCGCATTTTGAGCAACGTACGCTGTTTATCCGAAGGCGTTGACGTTCCCGCGCTTGACGCGGTGTTGTTCCTTTCGCCTCGCAGTTCGCAGGTAGAAGTCGTCCAGTCAGTTGGTCGCGTCATGCGAACCTCCAAGGGCAAGAAGCTCGGTTACGTGATTTTGCCAGTAGTGATCCCACACGGCATGCAAGCTCACGAGGCGCTTAACGACAACAAGGTTTACAAAGTTGTTTGGGAAGTATTGCAGGCTCTGCGTTCACACGATGACCGCTTCGATGCGTTCATCAACAAAGTCGATTTGATGCAAAGTACCGCGGGACGGATGGAAGTCATCGCCATTACCGATTCGCTCAGCCCTAAGTCCAAAGGCAAAACCGACAAGACGGGCAAGGGCGAGCATAACCTTGCCGACCCATCGGATCGCCCCAATGAGCGCCAAAAGAAATTCCACTTCGAAGTCGGCGAGTTGGAAAAAGCACTCTACGCTCGCTTGGTGCAAAAGTGCGGCAACCGGATGTACTGGGAAGAGTGGGCAGGCGACATTGCCAAAATCGCGCAAACGCACATCGGTCGTATCAAAGCGATTCTCAAGAACCCAAAGAACACCAAAGAGATCGAAGCCTTTTCACGTTTTGCAAACGAGCTTCGCGATGACTTGAACGACAGCATCACCGACGAAGAGGTCATCGAGATGCTTGCTCAGCATTTGATCACCAAACCGGTATTCGATGCATTGTTCGCCGACTATTCGTTTGCCTCCAACAACCCCGTTTCCAAGGGAATGCAAAACATTCTGGACCTGTTGAACGAGCATCGGCTGGATAAAGAAGCCGACACGCTCGAGCAGTTCTACGATTCGGTTCGTCGGCGCGCCGCCGGTATCGA
>JAYVSE010000101.1:0-17902 GCA_043775635.1 Planctomycetaceae bacterium
ACCGCGTGCCCAACGGGCCGCGAGCCTCGCGCGGGGCGTTGCCCACGCGGTTTAACGACAAATCGCCAAGCAAGGTTATTTAATTCTCGGACCACTAGCCTGATGAAAATGTATTGGTTGTTCTGGCTGTCGCTAATCGAGGGGCGGATTGAAAGTTGCAAAATGAACATTGCAAATTCGTCATTGAATACGACCTGTTTCCTTGTCATTTTGCAATTTGCAATTTGCAATTATCGCGGACGATGAAATTGACGCACGAATGGCGATTACCTACTTAGCCCAAAACACCGGAAGCAATTGATTTTTTTTCAGCCCAGCGTTGGCCTGCCGCATCTTTGCGATCCACTTACGCTGAATGTGCCGATTTTTCTTGCGGTGAATCGGGAACTTTGTGCTCTGCTTGACGTCGGAATGGAAGCGTTTCGTTGACATGGGTTTTAGGGCAATTAGAATCGGTGACGCTGCTCGTCTAGTCGCCACGGAATACCCAAACGGCCCAGGCCTCTCTTTTTGAGGTTGCTGAGCGTTCCGAAGTCATTTCAACGGCAAAATTAGCGTCACAGCAGGCGCATTTGGCGTCCAAACGTGAAAATATAAGTGACTTAGTGGTCACCTACTGCAACCCGATCGATCGCTGGCCCCTCCGAGAGCATGAACGTGAAACGAGGCACCTCGCAACCCAAGTCACGGCGTCTGGCAAAGCTACCGTCGCAGATACAGCGCCGGCGTTTGCTATTGGAAGGCCTTGAAAGCCGCCATTTGATGGCCGGTGGCATCAGTCCTGATGGCGGAATTGGACTCATTGATGACGTATCGCCAAGAAACGTCGGGGCGGTCGGCGTCGACGCCTTTCGGTTTGCGGAAAAAGAATTGCCGACCGGGCGCGGTCTGAACGATTCGATTTCAACCGCTGAATTGTTGCCTCTGGGAACGTTGGTCGGCAAGCAGAACACGATCGACGTTACAGGCACGCTTCCGTTAGGGCAGAACGGAACAGGCTTGACGGGTACTTTGCCCGAAGATAGCGACTATTTTGCTTTTGACTTGCAGGCGGGCGATATTCTCGACATCGCAGGATTAGGCAGTGTTGGCGGGTTCGACGTGTTCTATGCGAACGGTCGTCGTTGGTTTGCCGCTGACACTAATCAAGTGTTGGACTTGACCGTACCAACACGCCCGGTTTCTTTGTATCCGGCTTCATCGCCGCTGCAGACTCTTGGAAACGCCGTCCTAGCGCAAGTCGTTCCGGACACGGGTCGTTATTTTGTAAGATTAGCTAGCAGTGGCATCGGCACAAGTTACACGCTTGGATTGCGTGTTTATCGGCCAGTTCTGGAGCAACAGGCAATTGGTACCAGACAAAAGGTCTTCCTCGATTTCGACGGCGCTACACTCGCAGCGTCCGAATTCACTCCCGGCCTTCCGGGAACTATTCGAGTACCATCACTTACGGATTCGATTACGACGATCAATCTACAGCCGCGAGATGAGAGTCGACTTATTGATTTAACGGTCGCAGAAGTAAAAAAACAATTTGCGAGTGTAGGACTGTTCGGAACAAACGGGGCAATCGATGTAACGGGAATTGCAGGTCAGTTCGGTGTCGAAGTTCTCAATAGCCGTGATAATCCTGATCCCGGAAATGATCCGTTCACGACAAGAATTTTAATCGGCGGTACGGATGCGACTTATTTCCTGTCGGGTCTCCTTGGATTGGCTCAAAGCATTGACATCGGTAATTTTGATCCCAGCGAATCTGTGTTTGTAACGGTTGAATCGTTTGAGGCTCCAGCAACGTCTGCACCGATCTCGAACTCAGCAAGTGTGATTGAAGCGATCAGCACATTGTTAGCCACGGTCATTACCCATGAAGCCGCCCACACATTTGGGCTTAGACATACAAATTCGACAAACCTTGTGCCCTCCATTATCGATTCCGGAGGTGCCCTTTCGGTTCTCAATGGACTGGGAGTAGGCCGCGATGGAATTTTTGGAACGGAAGACGACATTCCCATTATCTTCCCGGATTCGGATCAGTTTGAGCCTGCCGAAGGAATTATTGGTAACGAACGAGTTGCCGCGACTTTGTCATGGGTTCTTTCGACAGGAAAAGTTGGCAGCGCGCTTACCGGTACTGTCTTCAACGATGTGAATCGCGATGGACGCCTTGGAGGCAGCGGTGAAGTTGGACTCGCAGGTGTCACCGTATTTGTTGATCGCGATAATGACGGTGTACTCGATGCAGGCGAAACCTCGACGGTTTCAGGTTCTGGTGGCGGCTACTCGCTTGCCCTAGGTGCCGGCACGGTTCGTATTGCTGCCGTCACTCCAACCGGTTTTGTGGCGACAACTTCCGCACAAACGGTTACTGTCGGTACGGGTGCGGCGAGCAACGTAAACTTTGGGTTCAATCGTGTCACCAGCGATATCACCGGAACCAAGTGGGCGGACCTTGATGGTAACGGCTTCCAGGATGCTGGCGAACCTGGCCTCGGTGGCGTTTACATTTATCTTGATCTCGATGGCGATGATCGAATTGACCTCGGTGAGCCGCGCGCAATCACCAGCGATAACGGTAATTACACCATCACCTTCCCCGGTCCTGGTACTTATTTCGTTCGCGAAGTTGTCGCGCCTGGATTTATACAAACGTTCCCAGCCAGCGGTGAACACGTTGTTGTGTTCAATGGCACCACGCCGGTGACCAATCTTAACTTTGGCAATCTACCGTCACTCGACTTTGGCGATGCACCGGACAGTTACAAAACAACCCTCGCTGCCGGCGGTCCAAGCCACGGCTTGCTTGTAGGTCTATCGCTCGGCGGTGCTCCCGATCGTGAACTGGATGGCAAACCTTCCACGGGGGCCGACGGTGACGACGTCACAGGTCTGATCGGTGGCGGCGGCGTGATTGGTGACGACGAAGACGGCGTTCGGTTGCTGACTCCGATCGGTCCAGGGGCCAATGCGACCTTCGAAGTCTCGCTGACAAATACCACCGGCCTCACTGGTTATTTACAAGCTTGGTTCGATTTCAATCGCGACGGTGACTTCACCGATGCTGGTGAAAGAGTAATCACCGATGAGGCCCGAACTCCTGGGGTGAATCAATTTGTGATTCCGATCCCGTCGTCCGTCACTCCTGGCGGCCTTTACACTCGATTTCGTTATAGCCTAACACAAGGCCTGAGCGTCGGTGGCCAAGCCGATGCGGGCGAAGTCGAAGATCATCTATTCTCCATCCAGGCAACATCTAATGTTGCTAACGATGACACAGTCCAGGTTACTCGTAATAGCCAATCCAATGTGCTGAATGTTCTCGCCAACGATTTTGAGACCCCAACCAGCCAGCTCCGCATTACGTCGATCGATCGCTTTTCTCAAAATACTCGCGGTGCTGTTGAAATTTCCCAAGGCGGGCGGTCAATTCTGTACACACCACCGGTTGGCTTTACTGGTCGTGACACCTTCACGTATACGGTTACGCCACCCGTGGGCCCAACCGCCACGGCGACGGTCACCGTCAATGTTTCGTTCCTTAGTAATGTTCCCATTGCCTTGGATGACACTTTTGATGTTGCTCAAGGCTCAAGCAATATCGCTCTCAACGTTCTCGACAACGACGTTACCAGTCGTCTTGGTGGAATTACGATTATCTCGGTTACGCCCGGGACTCAAGGTGGCCAGACTTCACTCGCCGGTGGTAATCAATCGGTCCGGTACACGCCGCGACCTGGATTCAATGGTACGGAAGAGTTCATTTATTCGGTCAGCGATACCGCTGGTAACGTCAGTTCCGCCAAGGCGACGATTAACCTCCAACCAGGCGCACGCAACGATGACTTGGTTGCTTTCTCCGTTGGTTTCTTTGACGTCATCAACAATACACCAATCACCAATGTGCAAGTGGGCGATGAGTTCTTTGCTCGCGTGAGTGTCGAAGACTTGCGTGCGGTCGCTTCGAATACGGGATTGTTCTCTGCGTTCATCGATTTGCTTTACACCGATGAATTGGTTTCCGTGATTCCTAAGGCACCAACGAACGATGGTTCCACTCCATTTAATTTCGATATTAAATTTGGTCCTGAGTTCCAAAGTACAGCGGGCTTAACGCAAGGCGATGCAGAAACACCCGGACTATTTAACGAAGTGGGGTCACAGCGACCGTTTTCGGACCCCTCGCCGACACGTGGAGCGAATGAAGGTCCCATTGAATTGTTTACGATTCGTCTGCAAGCCGTTGCTCCCGGCATCGCAGTGTTTACCAGCAATCCTGCTGACGTTGCTGCGAATGAAACAACATTGTTTAACAGCCAAACCGCAGTCACAGTCGCCCAGCAGCGCCTTGGGTTTGCCGAACTTGTAATCTCGCCCGGTGGCACCAACTTTACATCTGCGGTCGATGACTCGTTCCCCAGCGGTGTTGACTCACTCGGCGTTCCGATTGTCGGCGGTCGTACGGCAACGCTTAACGTTACCGGCAACGACAATCTAGGACCAACAGGAGTGATCGACGAGTTCATCATTTCCAAGCAGCCAAACCTGGGTTCGATCACCATTGGCCCCAACAATACAGTCCTATACACGCCCGATGGGACAGCCAACGACTTCGATTTTTTCTCGTACACCATTGTTACGGCAGATGGCGTCCGTAGCACTGCTCAGGTCACGTTGACCGTGGGCGACGCAGCCTCGAACGATGAACTGGGAATTTCTTTGCAGGTCGTTGACGGAAATAATAATCCGATCGTCGGCAACATCAGTCCAGGCTCAAGGTTTGGATTGCAAGTGATCGTAGACGATCTTCGTGGAGCGTTGGCCGCCAACCCACTGGGCGTTTTTGCTGCTTACGCAGACATCCTTTATAACTCCGGTATCGTCGCGCCATCGGATACGATTTCTGGCGATGGTTTCAACTTCGATGTTGTTTTTGGCCCATTCTTTGGAAATGCAGATGGGGCAGGTTTCGGTGTGGCTGATCGGCCAGGCATCATCGATGAATTTGGTTCAGCCCTTCGGAACCTGTCCACAGTTAACAATCCTGCGTTGACCGGCGAGCCCGTCCTGTTGGCGACGTTGTATTTCAACGCAATTGGTACAGGTCCAATCCGTTTCACCGCTGGTCCCGCTGATTCGCTGCCGTTGCATGAGTCGCTATTGGCTGTGCCAGATGACGCCCCGGTATCATTGTCTAAGATCCGTTACGGCACAACAACCGCGACCATCGGTCTCGCCAGCGGTGAAGGTGAAGCACGTCATAATGCACTGCTGCCAGCCGACGTCAACGACGATGGCAAAGTCAGTCCGATGGACGCGCTCACGGTCATCAACGAACTGAGCCGGGCTCGGCGAGCCGAAGGCGAAGGCGGCAGTGTGCTTGTGTCGTCCTCCAAGAAATTCACAGATGTTTCTGGAGATGGGAAAGTTACCGCGCTGGATGCCTTAAAAGTCATCAACGTCATTGCCCAGCGGAATCGCGCGGCGCAGTTTGCATTATCACAGCCAATCCCAGTCGCTGCCAAAGCGATCAGCGCTGCTCCCGCAGTCCAGCTTGTGGAAGTCAAAGGGCAGCGAGTTTCCGCTGCCTCGGTATCGCCTTATTATGCCACGAAAACACTCGCAGAAGGTCTTAGCAATAACGATCATAACGACTCCGATCAGGACGATGTTGTCGATTTGCTGGCCCGCGATATCTCGACCGTTTGGCAATAACATCGCGGTTCGCTTGCCGCAGTAAGCATAACGAAACCCAAAGCTTTGGCTTTGGGTTTTTCTTTCACCAGATCAATCTGCTACGATGGTCTATTGTGCCGCAACGCTCCCCCGCCGCGATAATGACCGTTCGATCAATTAGTGTCTGGTTTTTGAAGTGGGATAGGCTTCCAGCCTGTCATTTTCAATACGACAGGCTGGAAGCCTATCCCACTCATTGATCGAGCGATACTAAGCACCAGCCAGCCTTGGACGAATCAGCGAATGAACGGATTAAAGATCGTAAACAAGTCGTTGGTATTTGTTTTTTTAGTCTGGATATCGATGAGCAATACCCACGCAGACGATGCCGAGCGAGCCGTCCCAAAATCAATTCGAATCGCTACCTACAACGTGTCTCTTTACGGTACAGTAAAGGGCTCACTTGCCGATCGACTCAAGTCAGGCACCGATAAACAAGCGAAATCGATCGCAGCGATCATTCAATCGGTTCGACCTGACATTCTATTGCTCAATGAGATTGATCATGATCCTGATGCGAAAACGGTAAAACTTCTACGCGATTCATATCTGGCCATCGGCCAAGCCAATTTAGCTGGAATGGATTACCCATTCGTCTACTCGGCGGCATCCAACACGGGAGTTGCTTCGGGGTTAGATCTCAATCAAACCGGGCGAATCGATGAACCGGAGGATGCGTGGGGTTTTGGCGTCTATCCAGGTCAGTATGCGTTTGCAGTCTTAAGCCGGTATCCAATCGACGTCGATGCGATCCGGACATTTCAGATGTTTGCGTGGTCGAAATTACCTGGTGCGCTGAAGCCAATACTTCCTGACACTCAGGCGACATACTACCAGGATGAGGTTTGGAAATCGTTACGACTATCGAGCAAGAATCATGTAGACATTCCTATCAACGTCAATGGCAAGACATTGCACGTCCTCGCCTGTCATCCGACACCTCCGGTGTTTGACGGTCCCGAGGATCGCAACGGCTGTCGCAATCACGACGAAATCGCTTTTTGGGGGCACTACATCGAAAACTCCACCACCTTGATTGACGATGCAGGCAAATCAGGAGGGCTTTCGCCGAACGATTCCTTTGTCATCATGGGAGACCTCAACAGTGACCCCGTCGACGGCGGTAGTCGTTCCACTGCGATTCGGGCGTTACTACAGCACAAGCGAATCACGGATGCACGACCTCAGCGAATTTCGTGCTCCGATTCGACCCCCGAAAACGAACGAAATAATACCGCTGATTTTGGCTCCTTGGGCGAGCTCCGCGTCGACTATGTGCTTCCCAGTTCAGACCTAACCGTGACGGATGCAAAAGTTTTTTGGCCTGACAAAGGCCAACCTGGCAGCGACTGGATACATGCCAGCGATCACCGCATGGTTTGGATTGATGCTACACTCTCGGCCTCCAGAAGCATCCCATAGCACTGTCCGGGAAATCAATGACCACACAAATATGCCGCTGGGGCTTTCTCAGCACTGCAGCAATTAGCCGTAAAAACTGGAAATCGATTGGCCTCAGTTCAACTGGGCGAGTCACTGCTGTCGCCAGTCGCGATCAGGCCAAGGCCGAGGCGTTCATCGACGAATGCAGCGCCGAGGTTCCGGTCTCGCCACGACCTGCCGCCCTGGGAAGCTATGAAGAGCTGCTTGCTCGGCAAGACGTTGATGCGGTCTACATTGCACTGCCCACAGCTCTTCGCAAGCCTTGGGTCATTCTCGCCGCAGAGTCCGGAAAGCATGTGCTTTGTGAAAAGCCAATCGCCAGTACGGTTGTCGACGCGGCTGAAATGATCGCCGCATGCAAATCACACGGCGTGCAATTCATCGACGGTGTGAT
The DNA here is from genome assembly GCA_043775635.1 of Planctomycetaceae bacterium. GTDB lineage: Bacteria > Planctomycetota > Planctomycetia > Pirellulales > Pirellulaceae > UBA6163. The sequence goes on from JAYVSE010000101.1 coordinate 7,571, forward strand.
GTTCAATCACAGCAGTCGGCTAGTCGCTTTGCGTCGAGCCCTGGACGACTCGGATGGCATTGGACCCGTTCGTCGCATCACCTCTCACTTTTCGTTTTTTGGAGGCGATGCGTTTGAACGTGACAATATCCGTGTTCAAAGTCAACTTGAACCTCACGGATGCCTAGGTGACCTTGGTTGGTATAATTTGCGATTTACCCTGTGGGTGATGAACTACAAGATGCCGTCTGCCGTCGTCGCGCACACGCATCGAACTCTACAGGGAACATCGTCCGCCGCGACGGTGCCGGGTGAGCTCAGCGCTACGCTGTTCTTTGACGATGGTGTAACGGCAAACTGTTTCAGCTCATTTCTCGTCGAGAACCAACAGCTTGCTACCATCTCGGGTCAGCGCGGATACATCACGCTGGACGATTTTGTGTTGCCGTTCTATGACGCTGAAGTCGCGTGGAACAGCCATCAAAACGTTCTCGAAATTGACAACTGCCGCTGGAACATGCGTCGTCATGCGAACCGACATGCGATTTATGAATACGCCAGCGGCGAAGCAAACTCGCAAGAGGTCAATATGATTCGCGCGATGAATGAAATTGTGATTTCAGGCCAGCTCAATGATTACTGGCCGGAGATCGCGATGAAGACGCAGCGCTTGCTCAATGCCTGCCGTCAAAGCGCCGACAGCGGTGGCGCAAGGATCGAAATTTCGACACTTCTCGCTGATCATCAGTAATTGGTTGCGGCCCCAAGCCAGCTTGTCTGAGGGAACTCCTGGCTCCACCGGCCTCTCGCGCCGGTGGACCAAAGACTGATTGGCTAGCAGATGGTTGGCAACACTTGAGTCCGTCGGGACCTTGTTTTCGTTCGCTAACAGCGAACGAAAACAAGGTCCCGACGGACGCGCTGGGAGCGTCAACTTCTAGCCTGTTAATCTGGTTTCCATCTATGCGAGATCGATGGAGAGCTTAAGTCCACACCACCCGTACTGGGGACATGGGTGGCCTGACGAAACGATGGCAAAATGGATAAGCTGCGAAAGCACCGGCTGACCATCGTCGTCGACGGAGTTGAGCAAATGAATTGATAGCAAACTCGAATCGCCTGTAGGATTTAACTAATTAGCAAAACAAGACCTGTCGCTCCGTATAAAGCATACAAATTTTCGATCTAAATGGCCGGTTGCTCCGATAAATCCGATAGAAGAGGTTCACGGATTTCTGCGGAAAGTCCCTTGTTTCGATATTGAATGGTTGCCGCCATATCACGGGTTAAGGATCGACCGATGCCAAAACAATCGCATAATGCCAATCGTAAGACGACGTCAAAGCGCAGAATTCTAGCAATGCAATTTTTGGCTTTTGCGGCTTCACCGATCCTTACAAGTCCGATCTTCGCAGCACGGCCGCACCAGAATCCAGCATCGATCAGTAGTGATGTGACGGCAAGCGAAAACGCTGCAGCGAGCGAACCGAGCGATGATGTGACGTTACCGAGTACCGACGACGACGCAACTTCATTACTGGATCAATCGCTGGCTCCAATGGCAGCACTTCCGGACTCAAGCGGTTTAGACGCTCCGTCGTTCAATCTATCAACTGGCTTGGCTAGTTCACTAGGCGCGACGCGCGATTCACAATCCGCAGCCCCCGCAATGATGGGCGATTTCTTTGGTGGTTCATTCCTATTTGGTTCTGGCGAAGCGACCACCGTTGCACTCGCCGGTGGTGACCGTCGCTACAAGATTGCTGAAAACGTAAGCCCGATGCCGCAGAATCGTGTCTACTTTAACTACAACCATTTTCACAATGCTTTACAAGACGTAGCTGGAAATCAATACTCGCTCGATCGGTTTGCGTTTGGTTCCGAACGAACGTTTGGCGATGGCCAATTTTCTGTCGACGCTCGCTTACCGTTTTCCAGTGCCCTCAATTCTACTTATGATTATGACAACCCAGTTCCCCAAGCGACGGAACTTGGTAATCTCGGTTTTGGCCTTAAGGCGCTGCTACTAAAAACTGAGACTTGGTTAGTCTCTGCAGGAACAACAATCGTACTGCCCACCGGCGATGATTATCGAGAACGGGCTGGTGGGGCCGACACACTTGTTATTAAGAACGATGCGGTTCACATGGCACCGTACCTTGGTTTCCTTGTAACGCCCAATCAAAAATGGTTCTTCCAAGGTTTCGTACAAACCGATTTCGACTTGAATGGCAACGAATTGATAACGTTTGGTAATAGTCAAGGCACCATTCAGGACCAGAACTTGATGTTTGTCGATGTGTCGATGGGGCGATGGCTGGCACGACGACGAATTTCTTCACGCCGCACTCTTGGTATCGCGGCGATCAGTGAACTTCACTACACAACCACGATGAACAACTCAGACTTTGTAAGTGGATTCGGCAACTCATTTGCACACATTGACGTTCTGAACACAACGCTAGGTATGCACTTGCAATATGGTTTGGCCGCATTAAGAATTGGCGCAGCCGCACCGTTGCGTGATGGTGAAGAGAAACTCTTCGATGCCGAAGTGTTTGTTCAAGCAAGTCGAGCGCTCTAACCATCGACAAGATTGACAAATTGCTCGACCAGGCGATTCAGAGTTTTAATGCCGATCGCCTCGCTGATGCCGTCCGATACGCTCAAGAGATTATTCGTCGACAGGCGGATCATGGTGCGGCAACGCGCCTTCTCGGTGTCGTTGCCCATCGGCTTGGAGACCTTGAACGCGCCGAACGACTTTTACGAAAAGCGATCCGTTTCAATCAAGAATCGCCGGATTTGCTTAGCGAACTAGGGCGGGTCTTCATTGATAAACAACAATGGGACGATGCAGAGAGTTGCTTCGAACGTTCGCTGACATTATTTCCTGACTATACCGAGGCATTTATTAATCTCGGGTTCATCAAGAACGCTCGGCAAGATTTTGAAGCAGCGCAGACCGCTTACGAACGAGGAATAGCAGCCTTTCCTGACAACTTGGAACTGTGGACGAATCTTGCAACACTGCAGCGAGAATGTGGGAACCTGGATGCGGCGATCAAGCTATTCGATGAGATTGAAGCTCGCTTTGGTCTTTCAGCATCGCTTCGAGAATCGAGAGGCCGCGCTTTTCTTCAGCTTCGGCAATGGCGTGAAGGATGGCGAGATTACGAAGCCCGCTTGCTAATCGATGGCCCTTCGAAGTTATTGATTGATGACCGTATCCCCATTTGGAAAGGGGAACCGATCGCTGGGAAGCATTTGCTTGTTGCGTGCGAACAGGGGATCGGAGATGAAGTTCAATTTGCATCATGCTTCCCAGATGTCATGCATTTCTCGGGACAATGCACACTTACTTGCTCACCACGACTCGAACCGATTTATCGACGTAGTTTTCCTGGTGCAAACGTGTTGCCGCTGACGGACCAAGAACGATTGTCTTGGCAAGCGATCGATCCGAGAAAATTTGATTTCGTCGTTGCGGCTGGGTCGCTCCCCGGTTTCTGTAGGAATCGTGACGATTCGTTTCCGCGACAGCCGTTTTTATTTCCGGATTCTGCAGCAGTAAAAAGTTACCGCGAAGGCACAAGGCAACCTCGAGTGGGAGTTTCATGGTGGGGCGGATCCATGGTCAGCCAAATGAAGCAAAGATCGGTTCCGTTTGAGATCTTTTCAAGTCTGTTGTCGATACCGAACGTACAATTTGTGAATTTGCAACATGGCCGCTGTGACGAGAAAACAGCGAAAGGTGAACTCGCTGGTTTCGCGAATCTTAGAACCTACTGGGAAATCAATCCTTACTTAGATCTCGATTCCTGGATAAACCTAATCGCGTCGCTCGACTTGGTTATTACGGTCGACAATTCAAATGCACACTTCGCGGGGGCGACAGGCGTAACGACTTGGCTTTTGCTTCCAGAGAAGTCCAATTGGCGTTGGCCCTACGACATTGAAAGTTCCAACTGGTATCGTTCCGTTCATTTTTTCAGGCAACAGATTGGTCGCGATTGGCGATCGACAATCAATCGAGTTCGTACGCAGCTTGCGCAGTTTCAATCGACTTAAGTAGTTCGTTAGCATACTGGGTCATTCGAATTTTCATTGAATCGACCAACATACCTTTGAAAACGCTGCTATCGTTGCCGGGAGCGTCGATAGGCAATCCGCTAACGTATGAGGAACGTATCCATTTAAGTGGGTCGCGGATTTCTGTAAAGGTTAGATATCTGTTTTCCATTTTCTTCGCCATTACTGATTAGTGCATAAATATTTCGACGACATTTCATACAAAATCGCGTCCGGAGCATCTGTCAGAACGACATAGGAATCCACAGTCGTGGTGATGGCTTCACCTTGCGCATCGCTACGTGTTGATTGCGGTTGGCTCAAGCAGCCCGCAAAAAGTAGTACGGTCGGAAATGAGAGAAGTAATTTCATGAAGCTGTATGTCGTTCGGCTACCGTTGGACGAACGACTCGCGGATAGACCAGTGTCATCCCAGCGCCACAATAGTGCGCCAGGTGTATCGGTGCAACACCGATCGGCTCCGCAGATCGGCGAACGACGTAAGTGCCAGCGTAGCAATCGCGAAGAGTTTGCTGCTCGGAATCTGCTCCCAGCCAGAGAAGATCAAGCAAGAAATTGAAAGGGCCGAATAGCCACAGCATCATCCGAAAAGTCATGGTGATAAGTGAAGGTCGTTGTCCCTTCGTGGTCAAAATCTTAATGTCAAGTAAGCGGAAAGCGACCGTTCCAAGGTCTGATCGTTTGAGCGGAACGAGATAGAGCCAAGCGATCCCGAACCATATTAGCCAGAAAATTCCGGTTGGATCATCCTCCGAATCGGGATTCCAAAAAACCGATATTAAACCAAGCCACAGTACGATGCCAATCGCGAGCAATATCGTGGAATCGACCGTCAACGCTATGAACCTACGAACGAATCCAGCGTAGTCCTCCATTGCGAAGTAAACGCCGTCGCCTAAAGTATTGTCGGTTTTCATCTTTACTTCATGTGGCGCAATATTGGTTCGGTTGGCTTCAGAATCTCGACTTCTGCCGACGTTCATGGTTGCAACGCAACATCTAAGCCTTCATTTGTTAATTGCATTTCCCGTTGCAATGCCTCGATTGCCTCATTGATTGCAAATCCAGTGGACTCGATAACCTGAACGTCCGAGGGTACGTCGTCGTCGACAAAAAGCGTTGCAACATTTCTCGTTTTGACGACAATTAAGAGAGTCGCATTTTTCTCCGTGGCTGCGCGAACCAGTGCATTGGCTGCCTCGCTAATGGTTTCATGTGGCCGCTGGACCCGTACCAGTGCAATGGAGTTCAATTGCGGAGCATTGATAATGGCATCGATACCATTGTTTCGTTGAATGGGAACGTACTCGCAGCCAGATAGACATTGAAGCAGTTGAGAATCGGCATTTACATAGGAGTCTCGCCCGTTCTCCAACAATGCAGATTCCGTCTTAACCGGCGAGTTCAAGCGAGATTTAGACAATTGGCAGGCTTCTGCAGAGATGTCGATTCCAATATATTGGCGATCCGATAAAGCTGAAGTCACTAGTGTCGTTCCACTACCACAGAACGGATCGAGGACAATATCGCCTGCGTCAGTGCTTAGTTCAATTATTCTCTCAAGAAGAAGAACTGGCTTCTGAGTCGGGTATCCGCCCCGCTCATTCGCTTTGGGGTTAAGGTATGGAATGTCCCACACGTCACCAAGAGGAACCCCTTTCTTAGTGCCATTTGAAATGACTTTGCCATCTTTATTGCGTCGGTATATGGATTTTCCATGGGCGTCTCTCGCACGTTGCTGCAGGATTTGTTCGACGTTTGTAGAAGGTGAATAATCAGTAAACAGTTGATTGAAAACAAATTTGTCCGACTTGGTGTAGTAAAGGATGTTCTGGTGCGACGCGAGGAGACCGTTCTTGCTATTCGACCAGCGTTTGTAGGCCCAAATGATCTCAGATCGGAATTGTTCCGTCCCAAATACATCATCCAACACAGCCCGCGCGATGTGGATTGCGTTTCTATCGCAGTGAAAATAAATTGATCCGGTGCTTTTCAAGACTCGATGACATTGCACCATACGTGCGTGTATGAATTCCGCGTACTCGTGATGAGACTCCCAGAGGTCATTAAACGCAAAAATTATCGAGCGTTCACGATTGGTGGACCTGTGTCGTTTTTGGGTCAGAAAGGGGGGGTCAAGATAAACCAAATCGACAAAAATATCGGGCCAAGAAGCGACGACCTCGTTGCAGTCTCCGAGAAATACCTTGTTAAGCGGTGGCTGCGGTGTTCTCGGCAGCAATTTTTTTTGAGGATTCCATTGAGGTCTACTCCAGTCCTTGATTTCACGTAAATCCAAGCAGCATCACCGAAGTGATATTCGCCACCGACACCATCATACAACGTTTCAAGCGTCTGTTGAATCCGTTTCGCTTGAGTTCGGTTCGGGTAGTAAAACATGACATGCCTTCGCCGCGTTCTCGAGGAAAGAACCAGCGTACTTGTACAGAAATCTTCCCTTGTTTTGGTAGATGTCGATCAAACGACCTTCTTCGTCGCTTACGCCAAGAACCTGATAGATGAGAAAGTGCGAATCGTCGTCGGAATTCATTTCGACGACTCGTTTGTCGATTTGCTTCTTGAGCGTTTCAGCGTAGGTCTTCGCAAGTGTGCGGATCTCTTCTTCGATCGTCAAGCTAAACTCCAATTTTGAGCTGAAAACTCGTGCATGTAACGGTAGTGTACAATGCAAGACAATGTAAACAAACGTCATGGAGAGGGAACATGGTCCGAATTGAAGTTGATGCCGAAACCGCACGCAAAATCGAACTAGCCCTCGAGCCAATCGAATTGGTTGACGACCGTGGTAGACGAATAGGGTTTTTTGCGAGGCCAATTTCAAGTGAAGAAGTCGCCGAAGCCAAGAGGCGTGCTGACGCCAAAGGCGAAGCCTCAAGCTTAGATGAAGTTTGGAATCGCATCAAAAGCATCGGCGGCCACGAATGACGAAGCGAACGGTCGTTTGGGACAAGCTAGCCGAGAATGAGTTAGGAAGCATTTGGCTAGGAAGCGGTCGGAGCATGAAGATCACCCAAGCGTCATACGAGATCGATCGTGACTTAAAAAACGATGCGGAGACAAATGGTAGCCCGCTGGCGGAAGGACTTTGGGTCATCGAGCGTCCTCCGCTTCGTGCTGTATTCGTCATTCAGTCAGACGACATGCTGGTTCGTGTTTTGAGCTTGGCAATGGTTCGGATGTAAGTCCGGTCGGATTACGAATATCAATCCATCCCTTCTGTGTCGCCTTTCGCTCCGCGAAAGAGCGCTCTTTCGCGGAGCGAAAGGCGACACTGGTCTCTGAGCAAGGTCGCGGCGGAGTGAGCCTCGCTTCCATGCGGCTTGTCCCTGTATCGCCTAGCAAGATTTCGGTCTCACCGTGCGGGCGCAGGAAAAATCCGCCGAAAAGCTAGCACCGCAAGCCAAGCCGCATTAGCGACTAAAATCCCCGACACGCACCCAGTTGCCAGGATTAATTGCAAAATAATTTCGCTAGAGAGCATTTCTTCTATTTACCTGCGATTATAAAAGCTCACAATGAACGGATACTGGTTACCCGGTATGGCCATGGTGCGGCGGCCTGCGCCCCTTAAAATACATACTCGGCCCTCAAACGGAGTGAGCGATGTCGACAAAGCCAATACGAGCAGTCGCGGTCATTGAACTTGGAAATTGCTGTCCGACGCTTGATACTCAACCAGCCGCTAGGTTTGCGGAACGAAACCTCAAGGGCCAATCGCTGATTGGGCGGATGGTCAGGCGATTGAGCGAGTCGCCGCTTGTGAAGAACATTGTCATCAGCGGTGAGCAAGTTCCGACGACGGTTTTGACTGCGGGTATCCCTGGGGCACTGATTCTTGATCTGCCACATTCTCATGTCATTGAGCGACTTGCGGCCGCGGCCGATCGTACTGATGCGGATTGGGTTGTCTTCTTGCCAGGCAATCGTCCGTTTGTAGATCCGGTTTTAATCGATCGATTGCTCAGTGAAGCGGGACGCGCGACAGACTGTGATTATGTCGGGTTCTTTTCGGCTCGTGGCGGTTGGCAACGGATGCAACACCTTGGACTTGCAGGAGAGATATGCCACGCTGATGCCCTGCGACGGCTTCGGCGAAATCTTGATCGAATGACCACTTCGGCGGAAAATATGAGCTTGTCCGCTTGGTTCCAAGATGCTCCTGGCGTCTACCAAATGCGGTTTATTCCCGTTCCAATCGAGCTGGATCGAGGCGACCTTCGTTTTGCTATTGAGAATGAACGGGATTGGGACAACGCGCAAGTGCTCTGCGACTCCATCGCTTGCGATGAAACACAGTGGCAACCGCTTGCTGACATCGCGATTGCTAACGCTGATTTACGTGCATCCATGGAAGGTGCTTCGTAAAAATGGGGCATTCGCACTTGCAGAGTGGTACTAAGTCCGATTCGAGACCCCAGCCAGCTCGCAGACTGTCGTTTTATTGTGGTGGATGTCAATTAGCTCTTGAGGGCTGTCGTTGGCCGCGCTATATTACCGCGATCACAAGCGGCGTGGTTGTCCTCTCCTCTCCGACAGCATCCGACAATGAAATTTGCTGAAGCTCCAATCCCTCGCGATCAGATCAATTTGATCCCAACTTATTTAGATGAATTGCTCCCGCAGAATAGCCCCATCCGATTGGTCGACGAATTGCTCGACCAACTCGATTGGACTGTCTTCAACGAAAAATTCTCTTATGAGCGTCGGGGACGACCGCCGATCGCGCCGCGAATTCTCGTCGCGATCTGGATTTGGGCCTTCTTTCGACGGGTCCGCAGCAGTCGCGAACTGGAATATCAGTTACGCACCAACGTCGAATTCATGTGGCTTGCTCATGGCCATCGCTTGGATCATTCGACCTTGGCTGCCTTCCGTAGCCAAAATGCAAAGCCTCTCAAAGAGATTCACCGCGACTTGATCCGTCTGGCCAAGAATCTGGGGGTCATCAAGATCGCTGAACTGTATGTCGATGCCACACGAATCAAAGCCAATGCCAGTCGCAGCCGCATGATGACGGCTGTGAAAGCAACTGAATTACTAAAAATTGTCGATCAGCAAATCGCCGCCCATCTCGAAGCGACCCAAGCCGCCGATGAGGAGGTGAATCTGCTGGAGGAGGTGAACGGCGAAGAACTACCCGAAACACTAGCAGACTTACATCGCCGCAAGGCTCAACTGGAACAGATGGCTGAAACTTGTTGCGCCATGGATGCGGTGCGAAAGAAGCAGGGGATCGATCCTGCAAAGAACCCATTTCAATTGCCGATCACCGATCCTGATAGCCGCGTGCTGCCTAACAAAGAAGGTGGTTATGCGCCCAACTACACACCGTTGGTTGCGGTGGAGGGCGAGTTGGGGTTGATTGTCTCCACGACGATTTTCAGCAGCACCAACGAACAGGACTATTTAGTGGCGACGGTCGCCGACGTGGAGTCGTCCTATGCGGTAACGGTTGAAATGGTGGGAGCGGATGCTGCTTATAGCACGATCTCCAATATCCTTGCACTGGAACATGAGCAACAAAAAGACTTCGTATCGCCTCATCGCAATGGCGATCCAGTGATCGACAATCCGGCGGTTCGCGATGATCCGACCGTGCCGGTTGCGGAGGCGGATATCAAGAACTTGCCGGTCGATTCTCAAGCCAAGTTTACAGTGGAAGCTTTCGTGTATGACGCGAAAGAAAATCAGATGCACTGTCCTGCTGGTAAGGCGATGCCCAAAGCGTATACGGAACAGCAAAAGCTTGGCGATGGTCGGACGATGGAACGTACGATTTATCAGAGCCGCGCCTGTGCAGGTTGCGCGTTGCTAGAGCAGTGCCGTGGTAAATCCAAGACAGAGTTTAAGAGTGGTCGGCGAGTCTCGCGCGACGAACATGCCGATCTGCGCGAGGCGCACCGGGCGAAGATGGCCACGCCTGAAGCGAAGCAGCGTTATCGCAAACGGCTGTCACCCGGCGAGCGTCCGTTCGCGCAATTGAAGGAACATTTTGGAATGCGTCGGTTCCAAACTCGCGGCCAGCCAGCGGTAGAAAGTGAATTCAGTCTTGGCGTGCTGGGTCAATGTATCGGTCGGCTAGCGAAACACTTCGGTAGCGGTTTTGCGCTGCGCACGCTCATCAACGCTGCACGATAAAAAGCAACAACGGAGGAAATCTGCGCGGACTAGGTAGTCCACAAATCGTTTAGGGGCATGGTCTGGCGCCGCCAACGCCAACGAGTCGATCAAAAGCTGCGA
>JAYVSE010000102.1:0-14011 GCA_043775635.1 Planctomycetaceae bacterium
CCAATGAGATTGAAAGTTTGAACGTTCAATCGCCATTGTCGCGAGCCGCCTTTTTCGTGCCAATATCAATTCCCAAAAGTGCTAAACTAGAACTTAGGACTTCGAGACCGCAGTGTCCAAGCATCGAGCGCGACATCCGAAGTCCTTGGGAATGGCGAAGATGCTGTACGATGCGATGCGCGGCATGGACGTGCTGGCATCGCTTCCGGAAGTCGACGCAGATCGAATCGGTGCGATTGGGCATTCCCTTGGCGCTAAAGAAGCTCTTTACCTTGCTGCATTTGATGAACGTGTGAAAGTGGCAGTTGCGAGCGAAGGTGGCATCAGCTTTCGATCGACAAATTGGGATGCGCCCTGGTACTTGGGTGAACAAATAAATGAACCGACGTTCCCACTCAATCATCACCAGCTCTTGGGGCTGATCGCACCGCGTCCCTTTCTTATACTCGGTGGCGAATCCGGCCCAGGGGCTGCGGATGGTGATCGCAGTTGGCCGCTGATCAATGCAGCACTGCCTGCTTGGAATTTTTACGGCCAACCGACTCGCCTTGGACTTTTAAATCACCATCAAGGCCACACCGTATCAACCGAGTTATTCGAGCGCATGGCTCAATGGTTGAGCGCATACTTGGAATGAAAACGACACTTCTTACGGAACTGGCGATCATGTTCCGTTGATCAAAAAATGGACAATCCGAATCGCGTGTCCGAGGCTTTTAGGGGCAGCAGCATTGCTGACTCGCAACTCTAGTTCGTGGTCACCTTCCGCTAGGTCTGCGGCTAACATCTTGGCCCATGGTAAGTGCAACGATGGGCTCCACTGCGTAAACAATTCTTGCTGCTGCCAGTCGCCTTGGTCCACGCGATATTCGACCATTCCGGTGTCGGGGCCCGAGGCTACGAAAATGCCGACGCCGATGCCACTGAATTTCAACTTCATGGTTGCACCGGATTGTTCAGCAACTAGCGCCGGAACATTGACAAAGCCGGGACGCGTGCCGGCTTTGTCGCTCGGGACCCAAGGAGATTCCAGCTTCCATCCATCCATGAGTGTCAACTGCTTGCTGTCCACCAAATCCACGGGACTGACAAGGCGTCCATGAAAGTAGCTCGCGCGGTCCAGTGGTGTGGGAAGCTCGCGCGCGGGCAATTCCGTTTTTGTTATCGGCGAGTTCCAGGCTGCGGAGAACAGGCGACTGACAGATTTCGCATACAGCGCATGTCCAAATGGTGTTGGATGGAGATCGCGAAAATCGTCTTTCCAGGTAAACTCACCCGCTTCGATGCGCTCGGTCACTTCGCGAGCCAAGTTGATCGACGGAATTTGATAATGTTCGGCAACGCGTTCATGATTAGCGATCACAGCGGGCGTTTTCCCTTCACGAATCTGTGAAATTTTGTCGGGGTCGACGAAGTGCAATAGCACTACATCCATGTTGGGATTGGCGATGAACGCTTGGCGGACAATCCCTTCCATCCCGCGAATCTGTTCTTGGTCTGAAAAACCGTTGGTATCGTCATTGACGGCGGCCTCTTCGAAAAGCAGATCGACCGTTCCGTGAGATATCACATCGCGTTGAAATCGAAACGCACCCGGCGTCGAACCCAAACTTGGAATTCCAGCCGCAACGAATTCGAATTGTGTTTCAGGAAAGCGTTTTCTTAAGTCATCGCAAACCAGATTGCGCCAACCGTCGGCTGCCGTGATCGAACCGCCAAGAAACGCAACGCGACCCGTTTTTTCTTGCTCAAACTTCGCTCGACATCTATGCAGGCCGCCGCGAAGCGAAAAGTAATCGTAGCCATACGGTGTCGTTGGTTCCGTGACTTGGTCGGTGAAACCGGTGTGGGTGAGGACGAAATTCACGATTCGTGCCGGATCTTGAAGGCTGTGAGGATGGTGATTGCAATGCGGCTTGGCAATCAATTTCATTTCGCCACCCAGTGAGTCGTAACGTTGTTTTACGACAAGCGAATTCTCATCCATGGGGACAACATCGTCGGTGGCACCGCAAACATGCAGCAATGGAATCTTGGCACTGACGAGGACGTCGAGCTGTTCAATGGGGTTGAGCTTGCTGGTCAGCAACTCCGCTTCGCTGAGCGCATAAGCATTCTGCAATCGTTCCCAGTCGCCTGGCGAGCCACGTCCGTGCCCTTTACCGCCAGGCCAACTTTTAAAATCACATACAGGCGCATCGTTGTAGATACAGGCAACCTTTCCAGGATTCTTCGCGGCCCAGTTCAATGCAAACAAGCCGCCTCGACTGAAGCCCTCCAAGACCGTCTTGCTTGATAACTTGAATTCGCTGGTCACGTGCTGGTACATCGCATCCATGGCGTCCATCGCGACAGGCGCACCGTAGAGATTCTGCACGTCGATGTAAGCGACATGAAAACCTTTCGCGAGCAGAGCTAAGTCTGCTTGCGGTTCATGGCCAAAAAACTCGGTACGCCAAATCCAAGGATTTCCTGGCGCAGATTTCGTTGGCAGGATCAGGAATGCGTTGCGTCCGGAAATTTCAAATTCCTGCTTTTGCCAACCGTTCCAAGGCTCCGAGGCTCGGGCCAAGCAAGCAATCGAACCAGTACAAAGCAAGACCAGGATGTAGATGGAAAAGTGCCGTTGCATAGGTAACGCAGTAATCATAGTTGTGGATCCCCGTAAAAGATGCTGGAGTGAGCTAATGATAGCAAAAGTTTTGCGGATGACTTTGCGCGCCATGTGAAGTTTCTCTTGTGATGCAGGCGGACGGGTGAGTATGGTGGGCGAATGTCGGTGTTTTTTTCGCTCTGGCCTACGATGAATGGGCCCTGTCATGGATGACGTCGTGTGTCGATTCGCTCTCCAAAAATTCAATTGATGCCAATCGATCGGCTGCGTTTTGTTCGGCAAGTGATTGCTGACGAGGCCCTTGCGCTGACCAAAGTGGCCGAGCATTTGTCTGCGGCTGCGGTCGAAGCGGCCGAGCGGACGGCGGCATGTCAGGGCTCGGTCGTTGTCACGGGAGTGGGCAAAGCCGGTTTAGTCGGACAGAAACTGGTCGCGACGCTTAGCAGTACCGGTAACCGTGCCCACTTTCTACATCCGAGCGAAGCAATCCATGGCGACTTGGGTCGCCTGGGACCTGACGATGTCGTGTGGGCCATTTCTAACAGTGGACGCAGCGAAGAAGTGCTTCGCATCGCACCGCATTTACGCGAACACTCGGCAGGGCTGATCGCGCTGACAGCAACCGAAGATAATCCCTTGGCGCGACTTGCGGACGTTGTCGTCGCGATTGGAAAGCACGACGAAGCGGACCCGCTGGGGCTCGCACCAACAACAACAACGACGGTCATGATGGCGGTGGGTGACGCGATTGCGCTGCTTGCCAGTCGCTTGGTCGGATTTGTCGCGAATGATTTTGCGAAATTTCATCCAGGCGGTAGCCTGGGACGAAAGTTGGCACCCGTCGATCGATTCATGCGTCCCTTAACGGCTTGTCGGACCGCGCCAGCGACGGGCACGGTTCGCCAGACGATGGTGACGACGGCTCGCGATGGTAGGCGAACGGGTGCGGTGATGTTGCTGGACGAAGTTGGGCGACTCGCCGGGATCTTTACTGACAGCGACTTGGCACGGCTGCTGGAAACGCGGCGTGACGTGATGTTTGATGGGCCGGTAGGCGATGTGATGACAAAGTCCGTCCAACGCATTGAATCGGGAACGCTTCTATTGAATGCAATTGAAGTGCTGGCTAGTCGCAGAATCAGCGAGTTGCCCGTGATTGACAGCGAAGGACGCCCGATTGGGCTGCTTGATATCACTGATGTGATTTCATTAGACGATTCGTCATCAACCAGCGCAGCAAAACTGTCAAGCCAGACTTTCGCTTTGCAGCGTGGAGCGTAACGCCGGCATGACCATTTCAGCTCACAGCGAATCGGATCGATCCATTGCGGAGCCGATCCAATTGATTTTATCAGATGTCGACGGAGTCATGACGGATGGCCGGATCATCTACGACAATGCAGGCATTGAAACGAAGGTGTTTCATGTGCGCGATGGCCTAGGGATCAAGCTGTGGCAAAAGAGTGGCTTCTCGTTCGGGATTGTCACATCTCGCAATAGTCAGATTGTTCGACTGCGGGCAGCAGAACTTGGCATTACACATGTTCGCCAAGGCTTTGACGAAAAGCTTCCTGCGGCCTTCGATGTGATGCGTCAACTTGGCGTTGAGCCAGCTCATGTATGTTACATCGGAGATGACCTGCCAGACTTGGCTGTTATGCGCTGCGTTGGGCTTGCCGTTGCACCCGCAGATGCGTGTTCGGATGTAAGACTCGTCGCCAAATGGGTCATGCGCAGCGCGGGTGGTGACGGCTGTTTGCGTGAACTGATTGAGCGATTGTTGAAGGCGAAGTCTCGATGGGAGGAGCATACGCAGCCGTGACTCGTGACGGCCCAGCGTTCGCGATCTCATGATGCCAAGACTCGCTCAATACTTATTCGCTTTCACCGTGCTTGGGATGGCCTGCGCGGTATATCAATCGACGTTTGCGGTTTGGGTTGAACCTGGACCACTGCCTGAGATCGCAATGGCTGCATCGCCAGCGATTCGGAAAGATGATGGATTGAACTCACTCTTCGCGCCTGACGCTTGGCAACGGGGCAACTGCAAGCGGCTAAAGACTCGCGATTTCACATTGTTGTTTGAGAATTGGGAGCAAATCAGTGGCGACCAATGGAAGCTATGGCCTGTTTCGGTCGTGCTTGGAACCGACTCGGAGTCACCGTTGGTGCTCGATGCGGCGGAAGGTGCCGAGATTAAATTCACCGAATCACTGGATGTAATGAGCGGCGGTGCACCCCCGATTGAGCGCGGGCGGATGATCGGTTCGGTTAGAATTCACAACCAGCATTTTGCGGATGCTCAATCGTCAACGCGCACTCAGGTGCCCCCAAGTGCACAATCAAACCCAACGAGCGGCTCACAAGCGTCCCAAAAACGCCGTATAAACATTGAAGCGTCTGATGTCGGCATCGATCATCGCAAAATATGGACGACACAGCCCATTCGCGCGCAGCTTGGCGATGTGCAACTTGTCGGTCGTGACTTAACCTTACACTTGTCAACAACAGGCGGCATTGTTACGGGCGGCGACAACGCTTTGGCAATGCTCGATCGGCTGGAGCTGATCTATCTCGACGAGCTAACGATTCCTCTCACCGACGGCGGCTTATGGGACGCGAGCGACGTGGCAAAGCCACAGCAACCACGTCAAGTACCAGGCCGTCCCATGCCGTTAGGGCGAGAACGAATCGCCGACAGTCCACCCTCGTCCGGTTTGGCAACGGTGCACTGCCGTGGTCGCGTTACCTATCAATTCGCAACCGGTGAACTGGCGTTGGTGGATCACGTTGAACTGCGACATCAAGCATCGGTCGACTTGGCAACGATTGATACTTTTATATGTGACGAATTGCGAATGCAATTTGCTGATTTACTGACAAAGCGAAAACGGGGAGAAGAACTGCCAGACTATCTATTATCGATGGTTGCCTTGGGGCGTCCGGCGCGGGCAACTTTGCCCAGCTTCGATGTCGATCTTGCGGCAGGCCAAATTGAATTGGACACCCGCGCAGGCTTGGTTCGAATGGGCGGTCCGGCTGGTGTTCTCGTGTCTTACGCAGGGAATCGCTGGCAATTTGGACAAGTCAACTATATGTTGCATCCGACAGACCCAAAGTTGCTCGGTACATTTGAAGCCATCGGAAAAGGCCGAATGGATGTTGCCAAAAAACTCGATGTACCGATTACCGAATTGCAATGGACAAGCGGCGTCAAGCTTGAGCGAACGGGGGCAAACGAGGAATTCACGTTGACGATGGATGGTGATGTTGCTGCATCAATGACCGACGGAGGAACGTTCCGCTGCGATACAGCGAGGCTAGTCTTGCAATCGTCCGCCGGTGGAGCACTTCCATCGAGCCCCGCAGCAACCTTATCACAAACGTCAATGCAGCTAATCCCTAAGCATTTTCAAGCGATAGGAAAAGAAGTAAGGCTGAATACACCCGTGATCGATATCGCAACCCGACTTTTGAATCTCTATTTCGAAGTTGTCCCCACCACATCCAATGCTCCCGCGACGTCGACAACAGCAAACTCGTCGGAGGGACCGAACCCAACTGAAACGGCGAAGTCTGATGGCGCGCTACGGCGATGGGTAAAACAACCTGGTAGCGAAAAAGTTGATACGACCCTGGTTGCAAATTCCACAGTTGCAAACTCCACACCAGTGGCGAGCGATCCGCCAAGTATTCACGGAGACACGATCACCGCGAAACTACGGTTGACGGACGGGAATGTGACGGCGAGAGATTTGACGGTTGTCGGTAACGTTTCACTGCGCCATGAAATCCAATCGCAAAGTGGCTCTTTGCCTGCCGTGATGAGCGGCGATTCATTGGCGCTCATTGATGGTGGTGGGAACGACATTTTGCAAATTGGAAGTGGTGTCGACCGACCCGCAAGATTTGATCTTGGCGATGGTTTTTTTGTCGGGCCAATGATTCAGGTTCGAATGGCCGATAACGTCGTTTGGATTCGCGATGCGGGTGAGTTTCAATTGCCCACACAGATCTTGCCGCAAGTCAGCAGTGTCTTGCCACGTGGACAAATGATGCCAATCAATGCACAACCATCTTCGAATGCAATTCGACAAGACAATTCGTTGCCTCCCGAATTTTCTGTCCAAGCCGCTAGTAATGTAGAATGGCTTTCACCACCGCGTTGTCGTTGGAAAGGGCAGATGGTATTTGACGGTCGCACAGCCGTTTTGACCGACGGCGTAGACATTCATGCAACGATTGTTGCTGGCGACGAACGTGATGTCTGGGACATGCAATTGACGGGTGATCAACTGCAAGTCGTGCTCGACCAAGATGTGAAGGTACGTGACGTTGAGTCCGTAAAATCGGCGACGATGGACCACGTACTGATCACAGGGTCACCAACGAACCCATTGTTTGTGACTGCGAACCAACTTACGGCGGATGGAACACGCAAGGCGCGGCACGTGCTAGCTGCTCCGCAATTGACATTGACACCAAAATCCGGATTGCTCAACGGAGCTGGCCCAGGATGGTATCGTGCCTGGATACAAGCGGGTGCAGCGTCTCCCTTCACTCAACCTGTAGCCAATCGTAATAGTACCAGTCGCGAGCTGGCGAACCCCGGCACTGCGTCGTCTTCAATGTTCGGTGTGCATCTGGTTTATCAAAAATCACTTGACGCTAACCTGAATACCAAAAGCCTCGATTTTATCAGCAATGTAAGAATCGCAGCACGCCAAGTGCGGACATGGGATGATTTAATCGAGGTAGCGCAAATGCAAGGCCTGCGACTGGGCGAGTCAACGCTTGATTGTGATCGATTACGTCTGGCAATCGACGGCACGCGTGCCTGGGCACCGATCGCGGACGCTTGGCAATTGGAAGCAATGGCCAACATCGCGTTCCAAACACGAAACGAAAAAGGGTTATTTCATGGCACTGCGGACCGAGCTTCTTATGAAGCTAGCAAAGATATCTTTTTGATTGAAGGGTCACCAGGAAGAGCCGCAATTATCAATCAGACCTTGCCGACCGGTCAGCCAGGGATCAGCGCGTCAGTGAACCGGATGATGGTCAACCCAAAGACCATGGAAGTGCAAAACTACGAGTTCCAACGTCTGCAATTGGGGACGTTACCGAGCGGCCTGACCAAGTAGTGAGTAGAGCAATTGTCCCAATTGCTCGGAAAACAATTCGATCTATGCGTTTGAAATTGCGGCACTCACTGCCCGACAACAAACACGTGATGTGGAGAATGGCTCTCTTGACCGGACGGGACAATGGTCCCATCCTACTGTCCTGAATCGCGGAGCGATGGCACTCGATAGCCAGGGGTGCCAACCCCTGGTCACTCAATCGCGAACGCGTCGTTAAGAATCGCGGAGCGATGGCATTTTCCGGCTCGAATGCCATCGCTCCGCGATTCCCAATGCGTTTGTTGCGATGCTACCAGGGGTTTGCTATCCAATCTCACAGCTCCGCTGTTTTAGGATTCTGTAGCCTATATTGGCGACCTTAATGATCAATGACTCAGCCCCGCCCGTTTCGAACGATGGTGGTGACGCGAAACCAGAATTGCCAGAACTACCGTTTCCAACCACGGGACGATTGTTGGGGGTTGACTTTGGTACGGTGAGAATTGGCGTTTCGGTTTGCGATCCACTGAGAATTTTGGTTAGCCCGCTTGAGATTCGCGCCGTTGGAACTCAGGACGCGGATGGACGCTACTTTATCGAGCTCGCCAAAAGGGAATTCGCCAGCGGGTTTGTGGTTGGGTTGCCGATCCATTGCGATGGAGGCGAGAGCGAAAAGAGCCGCCAAGCGAGGACATTTGCAGGCTGGTTGGAGAAGACCACGGCGCTACCGGTACGGCTGTTTGACGAACGATTTACGACGTCCGCAGCTCAACAGCGGGTGGGAAGCAGTCAAAAAAAGAAAAAAAAATCGCGGGCGAGACAAATTGACGCGATTGCCGCTCAGGTGCTTTTGGAGGCGTTTTTGGAGGCGGCGCGGTACCGTGGTGAGATTCCTGGCCAATCGCCATGGGCGGCGGCGATCGGCGATCAACCGCTGGATTAACCGAAACATCCAGCAAAAAACCGGGGAAATCTAATTTTTCTTGAGTACACCCGACAGTCCGATCCTGAGCAGCTTGAAAAAACTAGACTCATGGCGGAACTTTCCGAGCTTGGACGGAATCCCAGTTGCATATCGATCGTTGGCAAAAAAATAGCCTAGCATGGGTTTGCGATTGTGTCGCGACCATGCAGATCGGTTAAAACCCCGCTTCCGACACGGATGATCTGCTGTCTCAACGGTTCGATAGAGTCAATATGCCTTCGTCAAATACCGACCGCGAAATGCTGCTCAGTGCCGCCCTGGATGGCGAGCTGAGCGTTCAAGAACAATCTGAGTTCGATCGATTGATCAGCCTTGATCCGACGTTCGCTGGTGAATTCGAGGAATTGAAAGCGTTACGCAACGACTTGCGATTATGTTTTGCCGAATGGCGCAACCAATCGCTGCCCGTTGGTGCCACCCAGCGAATCGTCGCTGCTGCGATTGGCACGACTGATGGTTTGGCGCCCCCTGCGGACGATTCCTCATTGCCGCGCTCGGCGAAAGCCAAGTGGATCATTCCTGCACTCGCACTGGCCGCGTCGGTATTGATTGGCTTTGGTTTATGGACTCGCGATCAAATCCAAGGCTCTAGCACGCCGAATTTAATCGCGCAAGTGGAACCAGAAAAACCGTTCTCCTCGCTGTCTCAAACGGATTTATCGCAGGGCACGCCCTCTGAATTAGCGATTGCTTCCGTTGAGGAAACGGGGTCACGACCTAAGGTGATGGGAATAACTCCAATGCCGAACCATTCGATCACAGCCCGCGACGTAGCCACTGGGGACAACGCGCCGATGATCGACAAACCGGGGCTTCCCCAAACCCCAGATCCGGCGCTGGTCGCACAAGCAGACGAACCGAAGGCGCAACGCGAGCCAC
This sequence comes from Planctomycetaceae bacterium, assembly GCA_043775635.1. Lineage (GTDB taxonomy): Bacteria > Planctomycetota > Planctomycetia > Pirellulales > Pirellulaceae > UBA6163. The sequence continues at coordinate 9,602 of JAYVSE010000102.1, forward strand.
TGGGCGTTGTATTGGTGTTATCGATAAAATTGTCTCAGACTGGACGGGATGAGCTGGCGTTACAGGCAGCGTTGCGAGCGACGGATATTCGCTTAGGAAAAGACGGCATCATGGGTGCAAATGTTGTTTCGCACCTACAAACGGCGAAGGTTATTGACACGTCGATCGCTGCGGAATCGCCAACGTCTGCAAAGTTATATTTCATTGAAGCTTCTGCAAAGCGGATCGATCGTTTATTTTCGATCGTCATGTCTGACAGCAGGTCTTTCGAATCGGTTGGCCTCGGCCTAGCCACTGAACCGCCAGTGTTGGCAGCCGTTGGCGATTTGCGCGAGATCGATGCGACAAAGATTCGCCAGGATGATTCACCTGGATTCGCTCGTGGTTTAGTCGCGGCTGACGGCAAGCCGGTTTTCGTCGATCCAGCCTATCCGCTCATTCCACTTAACCGAGAAACCGGTGGTGCTGATCTGGAGCAATTGAACACTGGCGACGACTTCCCAGCACAACTTTTGCTGTTTGTGCAGTAGGCATTTCAGAAAAACCACGGCGTTGGCGCGTCGGGGAATTGTCTTTCTTCGCGACATATTCCATGCTTCTCCATCTGAAACGATTTTCCGCCCAGACACCATGATGTAAAAGTCCATGACGATTCGCCCGATCAAGAAGCTGCTGGCTGCCAACCGTAGCGAAATTGCTACTCGAGTCTTCCGCAGTGCCACCGAGCTAGGGATTCGCACCGTCGCGATCTATTCACACGAAGATCGCTATGCCCTGCATCGCTTCAAGGCCGATGAGGCGTATCAAATCGGCAAGCCCGGTGAGCCCATTCGAAGCTACTTGGACATTCCCGGCATCGTCGCGCTGTGCAAAGAGCACCACATCGATGCGGTTCACCCTGGCTACGGTTTTCTTTCCGAGAATCCCACCTTCGCGGCTGCATTGAAAGACGCGGGAGTGCAATTCATTGGTCCAAGCGTGGAGGCGTTGTATTCGCTCGGTGACAAAGTTCGCGCCAGAGAGATTGCTGAGGCCGCTGGCGTGCCCATCCTTGGCGGTACCGCTGCGGCAGTCAAAGATGCCAATGAAGCGATCGTTGTCGCGCGAGCCCTCGGATTTCCCATTATCCTTAAAGCGGCCAAAGGCGGTGGCGGGCGAGGCATGCGGGTTGTGCAGCGCGAAGTGGAATTGCCAGCCGCGCTCGAGGCAGCACAACGAGAATCTCTCACCGCGTTTGGCAGCGACGAAGTCTTTGTTGAGAAATTCGTTGAACGAGCACGTCACATCGAAGTGCAACTGCTTGGTGATTCCCATGGCAATCTCGTTCATCTTTACGAACGTGATTGCAGCGTTCAGCGCCGCCATCAAAAAGTGGTTGAAATCGCACCTGCTCCCAACCTGACGCCAGCGATCCGCGTTCAGCTTTGCGATGCCGCCATCAAGATCGGAAAAGAAGTCGGTTATGACAACGCCGGTACCGTTGAGTTTCTATACGATGTCGATGCGGCGAAGGTGTATTTTATTGAAGTCAATCCGCGCATCCAGGTTGAACATACCGTGACTGAGGAAGTTACGAGTATCGATTTGGTTCGATCACAGATTCTTGTCGCGATGGGTTACGCATTGACCGATGACATCGTTGGCTTGCCATCACAGAGCGAGATCAAAACGACCGGATTTGCGATCCAGTGCCGCGTAACGACCGAAGATCCTGAGAACGGATTTCGACCAGACTATGGACGCATCAGTCACTATCGGTCCGCAGCAGGCCTTGGCATTCGACTCGACGCTGGTAGTGCCTTCAGCGGAGCCGTAGTAAACCCATTCTACGATTCGATGTTGGTCAAGGTCACGGCGCGCGGTCGAACGTTGAAAGAGGCTGCCGCGCGAATGGATCGCTGCCTGCGTGAGTTTCGCATTCGCGGTGTGAAAACGAACATTCCGTTCTTGGTCCGCATGGTCAATCATCCGCCATTCTTGGCCGGTGAAGCAACGACGAGAATGATCGATCAAACGCCCGAGTTGGTGCAGTTGCCACGGCGTCGAGATCGAGCCACCAAGATGCTCGCCTATCTGGCGGAGACGATCGTTAACGGTTCTGAATTAGTCGCCGGAATGCCGGTTGCGAAGCGACGCGATCCCGCACCAATCCCTGAGTTCGATAAAACGGCACCGCTGGCACGGGGTAGCCGCGACGTGTTTCGCGAAGGCGGAATAACGGGACTGACGAAATGGATCGACTCGCAGCAAGGCTTGCTGTTCACCGATACGACCATGCGTGATGCGCATCAATCCTTGCTTGCGACACGGGTCCGAACCGATGATATGCTGCGAATCGCACCCGCTTATGCAGCCCTTGCGCCCGAACTGTTTTCGCTGGAGATGTGGGGAGGTGCAACGTTCGATACCTCGATGCGATTCCTCAAAGAGTGTCCGTGGCAGCGACTTGCTGACCTTCGCCACGCGGTCCCCAACATCTTGTTCCAGATGCTGCTGCGGGCCAGTAACGCGGTTGGCTACACGAATTATCCTGATAACGTCGTCAAGCTTTTTGTTCGCGAGGCTTCGTCGGCAGGCATGGACATCTTTCGCATTTTTGATGCACTGAATTGGGTTCCCAACATTCGTGTCGCCATGGATGCCGTCATCGAGTCAGGGGCGATTTGTGAGGCAGCCATTTGCTATACCGGTGATCTGCAAAACCCCAATCGCACGAAATATGATTTGCGATACTACGTTTCGCTCGCCAAAGAGCTGGAGAAAATGGGCTCGCACATTTTGGCGATCAAAGATATGGCTGGCCTCTGCAAACCCGGCGCGGCACGAATACTGGTCCGTGCATTGCGGCAAGAAATCGGAATCCCGATTCACTTTCACACGCACGACACCGCCGGGACGCAGGTGGCGTCGATCTTGGCGGCGGCGGATGAAGGCTTGCAAATTGCAGATGCTGCCCTGGCACCGTTATCCGGAGGTACATCGCAAGTGAACCTTAACACGCTTGTCGAATCGATCCGATACACGCCGCGACAAAGCGACCTCAAAACGGATGCCCTAACATCGTTGGCAACCTATTGGCAAGCGGCAAGACAGTTTTATCTGCCCTTTGAAAGTGAAACGCTACCCGCGACCGGTGACTTGTATGAGCATGAAATGCCGGGTGGTCAGTACACCAATTTGTACCATCAAGCTCGCTCGCTGGGGTTAGCTGATCGCTGGGCGGAGATCTGCAAAACGTACGCTGCGGTCAACCAATTGTTCGGAGACATTGTCAAGGTCACGCCAACCAGCAAAGCAGTCGGCGATATGGCGTTATTCATGGTGGCGGGCGATCTGACGCCAGACGATATCCTTCGTGATCAAAAACAGATGTCGTTTCCCGCGTCAGTCATTGACCTGATCGCCGGCCGAATGGGTCAACCGCCAGGCGGGTTTCCTCAACGGGTCATGGATGTGGTACTGAAGAACGATGCTGCGGTTGTCGGACGACCAGGTGAATCGATGCCACCGGCGGATATTGAAGCGGCTCGAGTCAAGGCGTCGCAGCTTCTCGAAGGGCCTGCCAATGATGCGCAAGTCGCCTCGTACCTGCTGTATCCAAAAGTATTTGCGGACTTTGCAGAGCACTGCAATCGATATGGCGAAGTCAGCCGACTGCCCACGCCCAATTTCTTGTATGGCCAAACGCCAGGCGAAGAGATTGCCGTCGACATCGAACCAGGGAAACGATTGATTATCAAATACCTGGCTACCGGCAGCGCCCATCCCGATGGCACGCGAACGGTCTTCTTTGAACTCAATGGCCAACCGCGCGAAGTCACGGTGATCGATTCCGCGCTTGAGCCAGAAACCGAACGACGTGTCAAAGCGGACGGCGATCAACCAGGACAAGTCGGTGCGAGCATGCCAGGGATGGTGATCAACGTCGCCGTAAAGGTTGGTGACAAAGTCAAAGCCGGCCAGAAGCTGATTGTGCTCGAAGCGATGAAGATGGAAACGACGATTAACGCACCCGTCGAAGGTACCATCGACAACATTCACGTCAAAACAGGGATTCAGATTGAAGCCGGCGATCTTTTGGTCACCATCGGCCCTCTGCCGGTGGTGTGAGCCCAATGCTGGGGTGTTGAAAATTTGCTAATGTGGGCAAACCATAATCTCGCCGCGAGCGGGGCTTGTCCCCGTCGGGCCACGATCACAACCAGATGGCGAAGAAGAAATAACGTCGGCCACGGGCGGAACTTCTCCGGAAGTGAATCCCGCTGGCTTGCCCGAATGTCGCAAGCTTAAGGGAAATAGGCTCCCTTCTCCCCGGGAGACTGCTGAATTAGTTTTTGTTGCCTTGGCTGCGTAGAATTGAACTGATTTTAGTTTTTGTGGTGGAGGTGAACATGTTAGCTGAGCATCTCG
>JAYVSE010000103.1:0-17198 GCA_043775635.1 Planctomycetaceae bacterium
TACCGCAACGGCGACTGATTTGCTTCAAATTGAAGATCTTATGCCGCGACGCGGCTGCGGCACTGAAGGTACCGTCAAGACAACATTCACGAGGCTCGATGAGTGCTTTGTCGATTGCATTGGTTACTAGACTGCAATGGACCTGATCAATGAATTTGCTGCATCGATCTCGGAAGTCATACCAAGCTGTGCATGATGGAGTTGCGCCGTAACCAACAAATTTGCATTGATCACGTGTACTTGCGTCGCGATGCCAAGCAGCAGGCGAAGTCGAACCATCGAGGATTTCCACCAGTGCGATTGCAAACAGCCGAAGAGGATCGAAAGGCTTAGAACCGGTGCCTCGATAAGCATCATAGAGCGGTTGTGCATCAATCGTAGCGATCGTCCTTAACACCGATTGAACATGGTCATCGCTCGCAAATTTTTCCCTGAGCTCCTCCTAGAGCGGCATTCCTGGACCGAGTGGAAGTTCAAGGAAGGCGGTTTTTTTTTCCTGAAGACATGGATATCCTTATCCTGGCTTGGTGTTTTTTGGGTGTGAAATCAATCGCACTCGTAGTGCGGAAATTCAAAAAACGCCAGGCCATTTTCCTCAAATCAACAGCGATCCTAAGCGGGACGCTCTCTAAAGCCTGGACACCAACGTCACCGCGCCACGCGTGATAAGTGGAAACGAACTTTGTGAGGTCGACTTCGGTCAGTTCGCGATGTACGCGGTCGATCAGCGTGCCGAGTTTTCGAGCATCGATGAACAGCATTTCCCCTTTACGTTTCCTTTGCTTTGCGGCTGACTTGCTCTTCGTCAAGAACCACAGGCAAACGGGGATCTGTGTGCTGTAGAACAACTGGCCCGGCAATGCGACCATGCAGTCCACCAGGTCGGCTTCAACAATCGCAATGCGGATCTCGCCTTCACCGGATTGGTTAGACGACATGCTGCCGTTGGCAAGCACGAAGCCGGCCATGCCTTGCGGTGCAAGGTGATGAACAAAGTGCTGCACCCAGGCGAAGTTAGCGTTGACCTTGGGCGGGACGCCGAATTGCCAGCGAACGTCGTCGTCTTTGCGGAACCAGTCGCTGTCGTTGAAGGGCGGGTTGGCCAGGACGTAGTCGGCGCGGCCGTAGTTTTTGTTGAGCGCGCCTTTGAGCCGGGGGTTGTCGCGTTCGAGGGCGACCATGGCATCGTCCACATCCTTGCCGATGCTGGGAAGCTTGGCGCGGGACTGGAGCTGCGGCCAGCGGGCGTCCACTGGCACCCAGAAGACATTGGCGGCGAGGTATTCGCCTTTGTCTTCGGGGTTCGCGCCGGCGTAGTCGCCCTGGCCGCCGACCAGCTTCGCGTGGTGTTCGTCGAAAGAGTCGGAGATGTATTTGAGGAAGATAAGGCCGAGGACGACGTGCTTGTATTCCGCCGCGTCCATATTGTTGCGGAGTTTGCCAACGATAAGCGGCAATGCTTCGTTCCTGCTGAATGAATAAATCGCTGTATTGATCAGGCACCGAATCGTGACTGGAAAACGATTATTGCTCTTGCTCGCTATGGCGGACTTCGTTGTCCATCCGAGGTTCTCACCCTGAAATGGGTCGACGTGAATTTGCCAGAAAAACGAATGACCATTCACGCTCCCAAAACTGAGCACCACGCCGATGGAGGGATTCGGGTTTGTCCGATCTTCCCTGAGTTGTTCCCGCACCTCGAAGCCGCCTGGAATGAAGCTGAGGATTGCAAGGCGGTTTATGTCGTCGATCGGTACCGAGGCCGTGGTGTTAATCTGCGGACTACCTTTGAAAAAATCATCAAGTCAGCCGGGTTGGTGCCCTGGCCACGCCTTTTCCAAAACCTTCGGGCAAGCCGCGAAACGGAATTGATGGCAAAGTTTCCCTTGAAAGACGTAACTCGCTGGATTGGCAATTCTGAACGCATCGCCCGGGCACCTTACGCGATGACATCGGACGAAGCTTTCCAGAATGCAACCACCAACCGATCCGTGGTTGCATCCGTGGTTGCATCTCAAGGGAATCAGGAGCCCCGCAGCACCCCTCAAGAAAAAACCGAAATCGCAAAAACCCAACAAAAAACGGCCCGTGATGGGGCCGTTGGGTTTCCGGATGTTGCCATAGATGGCGATGAATGGGCGTTGAGGGACTCGAACCCCCGACCCTCTCGGTGTAAACGAGATGCTCTAACCAACTGAGCTAAACGCCCTACAATTACCTTACCAAATCTTACGCACGGGTGCATTTGTCACGTATTGATGATCGATCTAGACGCAGGAGTTGTCAATGATGTTCGTTAACAAACGTCGTCGGAGCGATCCGGCCAAATTAAACCGACAACAATCGTGAGCGGCGACCACGACGTTCCGCACGTAAACGGGATCTACGTTTGGTTTCACTGGGCTTTTCGTAATATTCTCGCCGACGCATTTCTTTCTTGATCCCGCTACGCTCCACCAGCTTGCGGAATCGGCGGACTGCTTCTTGAATCGATTCTCGATCGCGAACTACTAACTTAACCATCGTTGCTCCAAGTGCATGTTTATCTTCGTCTCTGGTTAGAGGGTGGATCCGAACAGGTTGATTTTGCGGCCAGTCGCGCACGTGCTCATCCGCGAAGCCCAAGAATGTAATCGGCAAGTACCATGGACTGCAACCGCAAAGAAAAAACCATTTCGCATCATTTTTGCAATTCCCTGAACCAAAAGGCACGTTTCGACCTCTAAAAAACCCTGAGTACGCATCGAAACGCTGCTAAAACGGTCCCCACCTCTGCATTTACCAACAAAAACGCCTCGCTTGCAGGAAGAATCATCGTTCAGTAAAGTTTACTAATAAATATGCACGATAAACACATCGTAAATACTCCCTTGTAGCTCAGTTGGTAGAGCAGCGGACTGTTAATCCGCTTGTCGCTGGTTCGAGTCCAGCCGGGGGAGCTTTTGCCTTCATCCTAGGAATCAGGTGCGAAAATGCCACATGAACAACCGGAAAAAAGGCAGCTACCTACTCGGGATGAACCGCCGAGAGATGAGCCAATACGACGAATCAAAGGTTCGCCGTCGGAATCGCCGGAGTCTCCAGGTCCTACGTCGCGGCCAGATCCACGGGAGCAACGCGACAAACCTAGGCGTGACACAGAACGACGATGAAACCTTCAGCAAGAATCGCCATCACTGCCGCGAACAAAAAGTGTTTAGCTTGGCGGTCTCTTTGCGCGACTTGGTTAAGTGAGTCTCGAAACTCTTCAATCACTGCGTACAGCTGCAAAGTATCATTTGCGATCAACGGTCTGTTCACGGCTAAGTCTTGCATTAGGACCCTGACTGAGGGCAACGCAGGAGCAGTCATTGTTCCCGATGCCAAAAACGCGATACCTGTGCCGAGCCCTGCTAGGGTTAGCGCGAGCAGTGAACAGACGGTCACGTTGTCGAAGTTCGCTTTAGCGATACCAAAGATCGACGTCACTAATGCCGAGCCGAACAATGTCGAAGTCTTAAGTCCGTCACGGATTCGATCACGATCGGTATTGGCCTCGCCCCAACTTGCCAACGCGCGCGTTCGCAACTCTGCCCATGCGTCGCTGTCAAAGTCTTCCCAACCGAGAGTTCGGATGTATTGCCACGCGTCATCCTTCCGGGCCGTAGCAGCGCCGCGCCACTGCAACTCGAACCAACCGACTGCTTTCGACTTCAACGCACCAAGGTTGTCCAAATTCATTGTGGCTCCGTTTGTGATGGCTTCTCGACTTCACTTTAGCAAAATGGTTGGCGTTTTGCATTATCCGTTGCGACACGTAAGTGCTTACATCCGACGCTGCGTATCTGAACAACCACCGTTCAAGTCAGGTGATTTAATTTATGGATAACGACGTAATCAACCTTCATGACGATGGCCCGCCGTGGCTTATTCGTTTAAGTCAGGTTCAGCGAGTTACGCCGCCAGATGACGGTATGACTCGCTGGAGGATCTCCTTCAGCCATGGCAATGACTTAGAGTTGCCCGTTGATTTGGCAAACAAGATCACGACGCGGTTTGGTTGGGAGATCCCCCAGCCGTGATAAGGCGATCGAAGCCCACACGTTTAGCCATCTCTCGTAGACCGGCGAGTTGTCGAGCAAGTGCTTCGGCGTTGCACCGGGCCTCCGGCCTTGAAACCATGGCTCTTTGGATTTCGCAGATGCCGGGTTTCATGGGCATCATGAAATATGTAGCAGCCGCAGTTTTGAGTTCTTCAAGCAATTCGTCGTGTGTCGATTGCAGTTCGCCAGCGGTGATCGCTTCACGAGCTGGTTGTTTCTTGGCTTTGGACATTGAATCTCCAATGGTGACGCTGAACACCGTGTGGCGGCATTGTAGGCGATTGGGCGGCGTTTGGCATTATCAGTTGCGACACGTAAGATGTGGGGATGAATGACGAAATGAGTACCTACCTGGCACCGTCCGATACGATGGAAGCGTTTTTGTTTGCCGTGAAGGCAAAGATGAAACGCGATGGCATAACACAGGTCGAGCTGGCCAATCGGTTGGGCATTCACAAGACCGCAGTAGGAACCAAGCTAAACGGTCGCGGCGGAAATTGTACTTTTCAAACGGCAGATGAAATCGCACACGCGCTCGGCACGACAACTCTTGAGCTGTTAAACGCTGCCGAATGAGAATTGAGATTCGAGGCGAGGTCAAAGCTTTAACCGACTCGATTATTAGCTTCGCTGTTTCTTGCAGATTTGTAGGTGTTGCGCTCGACCTGTAGCGCGAGCAGGATGATTTCGGCGTAGACGTACAGCGTAAGGATCAAGAACCCAGTGGGCACGATTAATGCGAGCTGCGCGAAGATCGCCGTGGTTAATGTGGGTCCCTCTTTTGACAAAACGGCCACTACCGTCATTCCGCACATTTGCAACAGAAAGATCCCCGCGACTGCCCAGGCGAGGATCTTGCAAATCCAAGCCAAGAACTTTAGCGCGGTGAAGTCTCTGTAATCTCCATCGTCGCTGGGTGTGCGGCGTTCTTTGGTAATCTGGGCTCGGGCTTGCTCAACCGACGAGACCGGACCGGACGGTTCGATTGTTGGGTTCTTCGTCAAAATCGTAGGTTGCCGAATTGGCTCGCTTTCGCCCAGCATTTCAGCAATGTTGAATTCTTCGCTGCTCCCGGGTTCAGCAAGTGGCACGGCGATGGGGTCTCCGCAAGAACCGCATTTTACGGTTTTTCCTGCTGCGATCGCCTTAACCTTGAACTTGCTACCGCACGCGTCGCACGTGACTGCAATTCGCAATTCGCTCATTTTCTAAAATCTTCGAAAGTAGAGTAAATAGTGGTTGACGCAGAGTAGCGTATTTGCTCTACTCTCCCTCCTCGTGATCGATGCCGGTTGCGACGGGGTTCGAGCGAACTTGGCTAAGTACCGATTCTACCGATTCCGCTTCGCTCGCGGACCCCGCAACCGGCCACTGATTTTGGTTTAGCCACCGAGCTCAGCTGGCCGGTTGCCTTTTATGTCCTAGGGTCCAAGTGAGTAAGGTGATTCGATGGCCACCAAGATCAAATCGATCAAGCAAGTCAAGCCCGGACAAGTGCTGGTAGGTGTGCTCGGATATCGATACACCGTCGCTAGGAAAGTTGTCCGAAACAGACGCCCTATCGTGATCTTCACTGACGGCAGCGAGCTGGATGCACATTCGCTACGAGCACGGTGGTCGATCGCTACGAGCACGGTGGTCGATCGCTGAGTGCCGGGCCGAAACGCGACCCATGCGCATGGTTTGTTTAATTTTTCAAAAGGAATTGAGATGAGTACGGGAATTGAGATGAGTACGGGAACTGATGCGGAGGACGTGCCAGTGTTAGTCACGACGATCCATCGTGGTGTGTTCTTTGGGTTTGCCAAGCGGGCTGACACCACGCGACAAGATTCAATGGAACTGAGGCGGGTCCGATGTTGTATCTACTGGTCGCGCGATATTGGCGGGTTCCTGGGTCTAGCCTCACGCGGCCCAAGCAATGAATGCAAGATCGGCAGCGAAGCGCCGAGCGTGTTGTTGCATGGCATCACGTCATGCTCGCATGTGACAGAGGAGGCGGTAGCACGATGGAAAGCTGCCTAGGCGAGTTGCCCGAGTGGGTGCGAGCGCTCAGCGTCGTGACGCGTGATGATTTCGTTCGCGCGGGTCTGTGCCGAAGCGGAGTCGACGCCTACGCCGATGAGCATTGGCCCACGGCATCCGCGATTGACGTAGGCGAATTGGATCTCACTGACGATGAAATCGCAGCAGCCGTCCGCGGGTACGGGTACGGGTACGGGTACGGGTCCAGGTACGGGTACGGGTACGGGTACGGGTACGGGTACGGGTACGGGTACGGGTACGGGTACGGGGCGCGAGAGGGGAACTGAGCTTTTGGAAACGGGGACGGCCAGGGTGGCCTTCGGAAATGGACGAACAACATCAACTAGCGACGTGTGCGGAGGGTAGGAGCGATCGCGCTTGTGATCCTACTTACTTGATGAGCAACGATGACCAAGCTGAATCCTTCGAGCACCCTTTGGCTGCCGGGAATGGACCCGTCGGCACCGATCTATTCGCCTCCGAAGATGCCGACGTTGGAGGAATACTTCGACTCTACGTTCCTAAAATCCGAGAACGCCAAGCGGCTTTCCAGGTCGCGGATCAACGAGCTGCGGCTGGCGGTTTTGCGCTTCGTTTGGTGGTGCCGGGAGAAGCAGAGGATAACTCATCCTCTGCTTTCGGACGTGACGCCGAGGCGGTTGGCGATGTTCCGGGACGAAATGGTAGGCGTGGAAATGCCCGCAAAACTCGGCAAATCGCAAGCGATCAAGGCCGGACCGCTGAACAAGTCGCTAGCGGCGCTGCAGCAAATCGTGAACGCGGCCGCCGAAGTCGAGGACGGGCTGGCGATGGTCAAGGTCAAGAAAATTTCGGTCGTGAGCGTCGACGCCAAACTGGTTATCCCAGACGATTCGATATCGCGGCTATTCGCGGCCTGCGATTGTGCGACCTGGCCCGCAGAGTCCACAACGTTGCCGCCGCCTGCGACGCTGTGGAAGTTTTTGGTTTGTTGGTGGACCAACTTTGGAATGCGGACGCAGGAGCTGGTGGCGTACGAAGAGCGGAAGCATCCGATGACGTGGGCGATGGTGACCGAGACGCCGTCGGTGCCGCACGAGGGCGAGCTGACGTGTCCGCACGGCTGGTTCTATTTTGTCCAGCAGAAGACGAAGCGAATCATGACGTTGCCCATGAACGAGGCGACGCGGTATTGGCTTGGCAAACTCGGCGACCAGACGCCAGGCGGTCGAGATCCGGAGCGGTCGATTGTGCCGATCCCGAAGTGCCCGGTCTCGTTCTATTCGCAATGGAGATTGATTGTCGATTGCGCGGGCGTGAGTCCGAAGGCGAAGATGCAGTTGATCGACGGCAAGCCGACCTTGATCCGTCGCAAATACCATCCGAAGAACTTCCGCTGCACAGCGGGCACGCGAGCGGACAACCACGGTGCGACGCTGAACTACACGAACGTCGGTCGCCTGATCACGGGCCACAAGACGAACGACGTGTTCGAGACTCATTACCGGGACAACGAGAAGCGGATTCTCGATACCGTGCTTTCGTTGCCCCAGCCCAGTGGATTCTGGCCACCGCGTCAACCCAATGCATCGACCTTGTCGCCCGCTTTGCCAGCGCATGCGTTTCGTGTGGTGGGTTGATTGTTGACCGAGATTTGAAGTGTGCGAAGTGTGCTCGACGATGCCCTGGCGAGCATGCTGCAAGCGGTGTGTTGCCGCTTGCGACAAAGGGCGTGGCTGTTGCCTTCCACCGTGGGCGCAGCCACGCTTTTTTTTCATTCAAAAGTAAGGAGAAATTGAATGCGGAACATTGAACGATTTGGCGACCCGATGCTGCTGATGTGGACGTCTGCTTGCTGCTTGGCGATCAACTTGTGTTGTTTGATCGCCGTGACGGCTACCAGCGGTCAACTGCAAGGTCGGATCGAGGTTTGGAAGGGCTTGATTAAGCCGATCGAGAACCGCCCGATCAACATTGAGCTGCGGCTCAACGATCAAACCACGCCTGACCCAGCGGACTTGGTCCCGATCGCACCGCCGGTGCTGGAGCGCGAGCTGGCGCCAACGCGACCGCTCCGTGAGCCCGTCAGTCGGTTCAACAGCGCCACGGGTCACCACGATCAGAGAAAACGGCAACAAGGATTCGTTGCCGCGTCAGTTGTCACGTCTGCTGCATTGTGCAGCGGCGACCCATTGAGACTTCTAAAAGGATTTAGCATGCCCACCGCTCACATGAACCAGAGTTACACGCAGGCCCAGATTGACGAGCTGCTTTTGATCGCAGAGCCAAGCGTCAAATACTTTGGTCGCAAGATGACTTTCGACGGCTTCGACTATGACGACATTTGCCAAGAACTGCGAATCATGGTGCTGGAAATGATTGAGCGTTACGACCCGAACAAGGGCGCGACGTTTAAGACCTTTGTGAATTCGCAGTTGCACTTTCGTATTGGCGACCTGTTGCGAAAGTATGGTCGAACGAATCGAGCTGGCAAGCAGCGTCGCATCGCAGAGACTCCCTTGACGGTCGAAACCGCCGACGGCGATAGCTTCACGCTCGAAGGCGTTTATGATCGCGATCCTGGAGCCGAGTTCGACTGGAACGAATTCCGGTCTGCCGTGGCCAATGAATCAACTGCTATCCGGTGCCAAGTACTGCACGCCGAGGGGATGTTGATGCGGGATATTGGTTCCTTGCTTGGAATCTCAGAATCGCGAGTTTGCCAGGTGATGAAAGCCGGAACGCATCGCGAGATCGCTTTTAGTAGAATTCTCGTTTTATTGGGTGAGGTGGCATGATGTCAGTGCATGTAGGATGGCCCGATTTGAGTAACAGTCGCCGCCGGTCGCTTTGCGATTTTATCGGCGAGGTGAAAAGCAGGATCGCTAGCCTCGATCTGCTGGAAATATGTCTAAAGGAAATGGGCAAGACATTACCCCAGGACACGATGTCGGAACACGAGAAACTATACCAACAGATCCTACAGTCTGCGGAACTACAGTTTCCCGAGATCCGAATCGATCGGGACGGTAATGTAAACTCTAATCTTCAGCGGTCGAACCAATCGTTGTGCCGGGGTCTGAGGCATGTCGACGACGCCTTAGCGATGGCGATTGGCTGCCATCGCTCCGAGCTACTGCATTACTACCAGTCGGGGAATTTACCCTGGTCGCTTGCGAAGTCAGGCAATGGAGTAAGGGCATCCGAACAGTTAGCGAAATGAGTGATTCATAAATTCATTTGACATTGTCGGGCGAGCATGAAAAAAGCACGTCCTCCGCTCCGGCGGCAATACTCGCGATGGCCCTCAGAGAAGACGTAAAGCTCAGTCCCCAGAAGCTGAGCCGGAAAATGTTCGGGCAGGTGTGGTTCCGACAATTTTTATTTTTACATGGATTGGCAACGATGATTGATGACGATGACGATGAGCTACCGCCAAGCGAGTACTTGAGAGACTTATCGGAGCGATTGCGTTCGATTCCGGTCATGTATGGAACCAATGGTTACGATATTGATAGGCTCGAAGAAATTGCTTCAGACCTTTCGCCGCCTGAATCGTCCGGTACGGAGGCGACCTGATGGCAAAGAATCTAAAAGCACTGCTAGGAGACGTGCATCGATACATGGGGCTGCTAGGGCTAGTATCGGATGACGTCCGTTTTGTCGTCGTCATGACTTCGGTCGCTCGCGTCGAACTTTCGAAAGACGGTGCGAGCAAGTTGGTTAAAAAGCTAAAGCTTTCGCGAGATTCACGCCAGGTTTCATTTCATTCATTGAACCATGAGCCCATGACTGAGATCAGGCTAACTGCAGGAGTGATTACATGGTATTTAAAAGTCAACAATCGTGACGTGAAAATGATGCTTGACGTGTTGTTTCCGCCGCGAAGAGCGACGCCCAAAAAGCCACGCGCAGCACGAACCAGCCCAGGGCAATCTTTCACATGGCGCAGTCCACCCTACGAAACAACTCCTGAGCAAAAGCCAAGGCAAGAGCCTCCCCGGCAGCCGCCACCGGGACCATCAGGAAAGCCGTTTCCACAACCAGCTCCGCCGGTAAAGGTACCTCGTGATTCGCGGGAGGCTAGAGCATTCGTGCGGACGTTCTACAAACTAAGCGTGGCAACAACCACAGATCTTGAGTTGCTGCGCTACGCCAAATCGGGCCAAATTTCCTATCACCCAGAGCGATTGACCGGCGATCCGATACTGAGCCGTGCATTCAATGCCGCCGCATCGTTCCTGAAGGGAGCGGCCGGATGACGGACCAGCAACTCCGAATCAACTGGAAACAGCATCAACGCGCGGCGATCATCGAGAACGCGGTCATTCGCGACGGCAAGGCCGATGATGGGTCGGTCGTCAAAGCAGACAAGATCAAGTCGCTGCTGATGAAAATCAATTCTTACCTTGCCATTGAAGTTGACCCGTTCTCGCACGCGTCTAACGGCAACGAGGTCGAAGCATGGCCGAGCCAAGAGACGCTGGCGAAGTCGATGAGCGTGTCGATCAAGACGATAGAACGGGCCACTGACGCAGCGCAAAATATGTGCCTGTTGATCGCTCGCAACAAGTCGATTAGGCGAGGCAAAGCGGTTGGCACTCACTACCGCATCGTGTGGTCCGAGCTGCTGCTGCTCGACAATGATCGACGCCGAGCGTTCATAGAGTCGCTTGCTATACGCGAAGCCTATGAGACAGCCGGAATTCGGGTAGCTGGAGAGCGCCCCGATCGATCCGACATGGTGACCGATCGATCCGACATGGTGACCGATCGATCCGACATTATGTCGGACGAAGTAACCACTAACTATCCAAGAAGCACTCACTCACCACTCCAGAGCGATCGAACGAGCCCGAGCGGCCAAAAGCCTCAGGCCGAAGATCCGTGGAAAGTGGTGGTGAGTGAGTTAATTGGTTTTGGTTTGGTGAAGGCCGAGGAAGCGATCACGGCGGCGAGAAGCCGCGAGCTGACACGCGACCAGGTCGATGAGCTGATACGACGCTGGGAGCGGCTCCGTGCCCGCCAGCATGGTGTCACGGTCGGCTGGCTTTACCGATGGCTGATGGGACTCAGCCTGCCTCCGGACGAGCCGGTACTAGGCAATCCGGGGCAAAACGTGGCACGGAAGCCTTCGACATCGATCACGAGCGATGTGACACGTCGCACCATGGCCGAGATTAACGCAGCAAAGGCCGCGCGGACACAACCGCGACGGCCTTCGATTCGAGTGCTCAATTAACAATTTATCAAAAGAGATTCTCACGATGGTACATGGTTTAGAAACGATCGCGGCGATCAATGACCGAGCGATGGAACGCGTTGGTGTCCAGGCTTTAGCCGCCAAGCCTGGTGAACCGAATCGCGTAAACGCTATACACCAACCCGGAGAAAACCCGGCGGAGTATGCGGTCGTCGATGTGTTGGGACGGCAGTGCTTTGCAGGGCGATTATCCGCACAGGTCGTCGCGGGAACGGCTTTCGTCAAAGTCGAATCACTCAACGCGAATGGCGATGTCGTCAGTACGCGATTGATTGGCGGCGGATCGATCTACATGATCGAACCCATCAGCGAATCGACGTATTTTGAAAGGCTCAAGCCTGGCCTCCGGAATCACCTTGACGACGAACACTTTTGAGACCACAAGCTCGCTTACTGGATGCAACGCTAACCCCAAACGGAACTGATATGGGAAATACAGCAAGACCTGATGATTGCATGCCGTGCCATGCGGAGCTGCGTGTGCGGTGGATGCTCCGTGCCGACATGGAGTCGGTAGTTCGAATCGAACGCGAATCGTTTGCCGATCCGTGGCCAGGGTACGACTTCTGTCGCTACCTGAGCAAACGCAATTGCATCGGCATGGTAGTCGTGCGTGACGACATCGTAATTGGCTTTACAGTCTATGAATTCCACACGGATCGAATTCGTTTGGTGAATTTCGCGGTCTCGGCAATGTCGCGTCGCCAAGGCGCTGGTCGTTCGATCGTCCAGTGGTTGCAGAAAAAATTGTCGATAGAACTCCGCAATCACATCCTGGTCGAAGTTCGTGAGACGAATCTGCAGTCGCAGTTATTCTTCAGAGCGATGGGGTTCCGAGCAATCGACATCATCCGCAACCACTACGACAATACTGATGAGGATGCCTATGTCATGCAGTATTGCGTTAAGCCCGCGATACCAAGCGTAGAAATGATCGAACGCGATGATCGCGATTTAAAGATTGGGAGGAACATGAAATGAATGCCGCAACAAAGGACATCCTCCGCGAACTCGCTGGCATCCATTGCCGATGCGGGGCGAACAAGCAACCGCGCAATACCTTTTGCCAAAGATGCTTTTACACGTTACCGAAGGAAAAACGCAACGACCTGTATAAACGCATCGGTGCCGGATACGAGGAAGCGTACGAAGCCGCTTGTGAGTTCTTGAACGCAAGAGCCAAAGACAAGATACCATTCTAGGAATTTCAAACGATTGTGAGAGACGAGTAATGAGAAGCTACGAAATCATGCAGCGAATCGGCGAGCAGCTCCGCACGCAGGATAATCGATGCACCTCAGACCCAGTCTTCATCGTGCAGCAACGCGTGCGGATTTGGGGCGTCGAATCGAGTAAGGTCGATCGTGATTCAGGAAGGGATTGATTCAAGTTTCTCCGTTTAACCGCGTGGGCATCGCCCCGCGCATTTCCTTCAGAACGCGCGGCCCGATGGGCACGCGGTTTAACGAGTCATGATCGAAAACTTATGCACGAGTGTTTATTCCTGGAAAGCAGGCTGGGACGGTTGAAAATTGGCAAGCACTCGACTACAGTTACTTGTGTTAACAAAATTGTTAAGTTCGTCTTGCGAGCGTATCTAGCGTTTCTTTATGTCTGCCATTCCCGAATTCAATGCGGACGGCCTGTTGCCGCCCGGTGACTACGCGGTCACATTCGCTGAGCTGTACGATTCGATTTTGGTCAATGGCCCATTGGTTTCGACGGAAGATTCTTGGGATCTGTCTTGGCGTAGGTATTTGGTCGACCACCTGAGAATGCTGGTTGAACAGTTGTGGATGGTTGGCGTAGACGAAATTTTTATCGACGGTTCATTTGCCGAGGACAAGCCACACCCCAACGACATCGACGGATATTTTGTTCCTGATCCTTTCGAATTTCGGTCGGGGCGATTACAGAAAAAACTGAACGTCCTTGATCCTCAGAAGGTGTGGACATGGGACCCAAAACTAAGACGGCCGTACCTGGGATATCCGAAGAAGCAATTACCAATGTGGCACGTCTACCGTGTCGAACTCTACCCGCATTATCAGGGTCTGAATTCGGGGATCAAGGATTCCAACGGACAAGATTTAGAATTCCCGGCCGCGTTTAGGCGTTCGAGACGTGACGGGAAATCGAGAGGCATCGTGAAAATAATCAAAGACTGGGCGAGCGAAAATGATTCGTAACGAAGCGGAATACAAAGAAGCGGTTGGCCGGCTTCTCGAAGAGAAGGATCGTCTGCAACAGCATCGAAAATCCTTAGCGGCAGAAGGGCTCAAGAAGTCCGAAATCAAGGCTGTCATGGACCCGATGCTGTCGTTCCACCAACAGCTTGTTGAAGAGGTTGAATGCTACGATCGTTTGAAACGCGGTGAACTTAGTGAGCTGTTCAATTTGAAAGATATCTTCAGCCTGCTAATCAAAGCAAGAATCGCCAGGAACTTGAGTCAGCGGGAACTCGCAGACTTATTGAAAGTCTCCGAAGCGCAGGTCTCACGCGACGAGCGAAACGAATATCACGGCGTTACTCTTGAAAGAGCGGCTGGGATTTTGCAAGTTCTGGGGATCGGTTTGAACATCAATCCACAACTCGAAAGACGCGACTCTCCGGTTTTGCGTTAACACGATCAACAACACGATGCCGACCGTACTTAGGCGATCGGCGGTTTAGCCGTTGAACTGGAGCTGCTTGTTGAGTTTGCTGATGCTGCCTCAGCGGGCTGCACGGCACGGCGCAGCATGTTCAAAACCTTCTCACGCTCGTCGGAGATCACGACTTCGTTGAGCATATCAACCGCTACTTGCTTGGACCAAGGCGACGCCTCGGGGCGGACAGGGATGTCCGATCGGCCAAGACCAGCGAACGAACCGAGCAACGTATCGTTGCTGTGGGATTTGGCTGCTGGCCGGCGCATAGCGACCGCAGCTAACACGCAGAGGATTGTAATTCCGAGAAGTAACAACATGACTGGTTTCCGTCCAAAAGGCTTTTGAATTTGATTTTGAGGTTGAGGTCACATGACGGGCGTTTGGACGGACTTGGAAGTCCGTCCTACGTTAGCGCCGCGCAAGGATGAACACGAGGAGTACTGCTGCCAGGCCGAATACAAAGATCGTTGCCAGGTGGGCAGCCGAACCGAAGAACAACGCTTGCAGCGGATTGCGATTGACTTGGTCATGATTAAACAAACCCTCAGCCGGAAACGCACTCGGTTGAGTGGGTGGGCAGAATGGACCAACGCAATCCGCAGCTTGCAATCTCATCGCTGGAGAAATCGCATCGTCCCAACTGTAGCCAGCGGTCTTGATGGCCCCGGTTTGTTGAATGACACCTTGCTTGGCTTCCTTGTACAGCACGTGCGCCGCCGCAATGTCGCTGACCAATTCTTGCGAAGTGCCAGGGATCATTTGTTTTCCGGCCGCGTGAATGTGGCCTCCACTAGCGTCTTGAACTAGGCAAACGGGGAATTGGTCAACTGGCACCAGCTTGGCGTACCGCGTGCGATAGAGCGGGCTGGAAGCCATAAACACTTGGAAGTCGGCTCGCTCGCGCAAGCCGATTAACTTCGGGTCGCGATGGAACCAAGCATGCAGCTCTCGCGATCGCTCCGACGTATCCAAAAACAACATGACTTGCACCGCCTTCGGTGCAGGTCGATCGACGCTCGGTAACCCACCGTCAGCGGGCATCGTGACTCTTGGAGTGGCGGACGGATCAAACGCTGACCACGGCGTCTTTATCGTCGTGACCGGCCCTACCGACAAAAGCTGTTCACCAAGTGCAAGGTTGAATGGGTTCGCGCTCGACCAACTTGCCTGCGGCCTCGATTGCGGCAGTGGGCGTTGATTACAAGGTCCGCATTGTTGCTTTAGCTCCGACTGGGCACCAAGATTCACCGGTGCCGTTTCAATCGAAGGCACGAACTGCGATTGAAAATTGTTGTTCGGATAGTACGGCTGGTAACTGGGAATCCAAACGGGTACTTGCCGTTCCATCGTCTCATGGTGTGCGAGATAGCAGGCTGCACCGAGCAACGCAACGTGAAAGATTGCCAGGGCGAAAAGCCCAATACTCATTCGAACGCGGACATAATCATTCATGGCCAATACCTCATCAAAAGACTACACAGACTGATCAAAAATCGCATCAGGCACGAGCCGATTGCGATTATCAAAAACAAGCAGAAAAATGGGATGCCGAGATGAAATATCGCTAATCCCATTGCCACCAAAAAATCATTCTGATCTTGGGTCATTGAATGACTTCATAAGAGCGATACGGCAACGAGCCGGGAGGATCAATTAACAAGGTGAGCGCAAAACCGCCGTACCCAGCCCACAACCTGACGAACTGTTCGCGCGGCGTGAGCTCGAATTTTCCGGGGTTGTTGTTGTCGATGATCGCAGCATATTGAACGCCGTCACGAGTGACCCAACCGGCGAAGTAACAGCAGTGGCTCGGCTTCCACCACAAAACACAGCCGCGACGCGTCGCCGAACACCAATCGAGAAATCGCGGGTCAGCTTTGCGCGTGGCACTGTACGGAATGTTGCGATCGTCTAACCGTTGCATCAATCGCGTGTCGTACTCACCGTCGTGATAAGTGCTCCACCACCACTCGGCGACTTCCGGCAGATTGAGCCACTGCATCAGCATCTTCATGCTGGCATGGACGCACGAACCTTGACCCAGCGGCCCCAGTTCATTGCGTTGATGCAACGTGCCAGGCAAGTTACAAGGTGGCATTTCCGCCGCCGGTACCGGCAACGGCACTGCATGCTTTGGCAGCTCGCATCCCTGCACACCCATCAGGCCACAGAGAATGAAGATCGACGTGAGTAAGCGAGCGCTGCGCATGTAAGGCAATCCTGAGTCGTACTCTTGCCACCGCATTGCGGGCACCGCGTTGGTTTGGCGCGGTGACCACCGATGGCCATGGTGTCGCGAATCGCACAAACAGTGCTGACATGCACGCCGTGCTGAACCGCGATTTGACGCAGTGATAATTGCCTCGAGTCGATGGCTGTCTGAATTTTCCGTTTCGTCTCTTTTGGAATCGGCGGGTTGCGAATCGGCGGGTTATCGACGTCTTCCCGAACCCACTTCCAGATCGCCAGCAGTGAAACACCACTGCGCCGAGCCATCGCCACGTAGGTCGATCCGGCCATCACGGCGGCTACGGCGTGGGGTCGATACGCCGCTCTCGGCATAGCGTCGCGAATTTCGCAAACCGTGCTGATATGGCAGCCATGCAATTCAGCGATTCCGCGCAGAGTGTATTGGCACGAAGCGATCGAGGATTCAATCTCGGATCGCTGCGCCGTGCTGAGGTGCGGTCGACGTACAGGCGGCTTTGCGGCGTCCTGTCGTACCCATTTCCAAGCGGTGGAAACCGAGACTCCCGCTTGTTTTGCCACGGCAGTGTAAGACTCGCCTGCCATGACTGCGGCCACAAGCTGACCGCGATTTTGGAATCACGTTCGGTAGCGGAGTACTTGAAGGTCGAAATCCAAGAACAACAACATGAGTCGTTTCATCAAACGCAGCGAGGTCGTCCCAACGCTCAAACGCAATACCGACGCGAAGTCGAGACTCGGTTCGATTTGAACTGGGAGTTGAACCAATCGCAGTTGGCCGTGGCAGCCGCCGGCGATGGGGTGTTTCCGCTGATCACGAACCTGACGGATTGGTCAGCGAGTGAGGTTTTGCAAGCGTACAAGCGACAGCCGATCATCGAAAAGCGATTCTCACAATTGAAGACGGACTTTTGCGTGGCACCGGTGTATTTGAAGAGTGTGACAAGGATTGTGGGCTTACTGGCGGTGTACTTTTTGGCCTTGATGGT
>JAYVSE010000104.1:0-29591 GCA_043775635.1 Planctomycetaceae bacterium
GGCATTTTCGCTAATCGATCGCGTGAGTCGTTGGTGTCGCTGGTCGGCAATTATCAAAACATTATCTTGAACTGCGACCGAGCGAAGATGTATCTCGACGGCAAGCGACTTCAGTGGTGTTGGGCACACCTGAAGCGAGACTTTCAAAAGCTGATTGATTCTTCCGACAATCAAGTCAAACGGATGGGACATGACTTGATGCGGCAAGAGAGAAAGTTGTTCGATTACTGGCAAGGGTACAAAGCTGGTAAGATCAAATGGAAAACCTTTCAAAAGCATGTCGCTCCGATTCGCGAAGAAGTTCGCGTGTTACTTTTAGGTGGCAAGTTCAGCGGAAACAAGAAATTGATCGGATTCTGCGATGAGTTGTACGATCGCCGTGCGCACCTCTGGACATTTACGACGATCGAAGGGATCGAGCCAACTAACAACGCGGCTGAACGAGCACTTCGTCCTGCTGACTGGGGTTTTTGGAGCACGCCGTACCATTGTGTTTCGCGGTGGACAGTCAATACTATTTACCTGCGTCGACTACGGGTGGTGGGACTTCTTCCAGAAAGCGAAAAGCGATCCAGTATACGAAAGATGCGAATCAACATGATGGAGGAGGACAAACGCTCCTAAACAAGGCAGCTATCGCAGGATATTCTTCTGGTGTAAGCGGCAGTAAGCTTACAGGATTCCATCTTAGTTAAACATGACTCAAAATATATCGATCCTGCGTCGTCATCTGCCTCGCGTTGAAATTCGATCCGTCGACCAGATTGCAATTCAGCGATTCGGAATGACGGGGCTTGTCCTCATGGAAAACGCCGGCCGCAACGCCGCAGAATCGATTCAACAGATTGCTCCGGAAGGGGATATCTGCGTCCTTTGCGGCAAAGGGAACAATGGTGGCGATGGTTACGTGATCGCTAGGCACTTGGAGTTAATGAATCGTATTGTTCGAATCGTGTCCTGCGTGGAGCTCTCAGAGCTCTCTGGCGATGCAGCATCCAACCAAAAAATTGCGGAACTTGCACAAATTCGGATCGCTGTTGCGACGGAGCCAAACGACATTGAGTCCGTTATCGGTCACCCCCAAGTGATCATCGATTGTTTATTGGGTACAGGTGCCTATGGAAATCCGCGCGAGCCGATTGCTTCAGCGATTCGGTGTTCAAATCAATTGGCAGCGCTTCGTATCGCCGTTGACATCCCAAGTGGCCTGGACTGCGATACCGGCGTTCCTGCCGATCCGACATTTCTAGCGGATCATACGCTCACGTTCGTGGCAATGAAAACTGGTTTCGCCGCCAACGTCGCTGCTCCTGTCTTGGGAGCGATCACGGTTCTCTCGATCGGGGTTCCGGCTTGCTTGCTTCGCAAATTTCGCTAACGGACAGTCCCGAAATAACTTCCCAATTTCAATCTTAGCGGAAGAGCGCAAGCTCTCCGGTTCCGGGATACCGGACGGCTCGCGCCGTTCCGCTAAGAAGCGTCGAGCGGGACCTGGGTGTCCGCCCTATGGCTTCGCCCTAGCGACCTCGACGGCCGGCAGAACGCCCATGTAGGCCAACAAATCGCTGATCTCCTCAAGCGAAAGTGAATCCAACAATCCAGACGGCATTGCGCTGCTGTTGTTCGGCAATACCTGATCGACTTTCGTTTCATCAATCCGAGTCACGTTGTTCTTCGAATCACGAATACTTAAGAAACCGTTACTGTCTTCAGAAACCAGTCCAACATAGACCTTGCCATCGAGGGTCAGTACCTTTTTGCTCATGTACTGGTCGCTGATGATGTGAGCCGGGAAAAGAATGGACTCGACCACTTCACGCCGTGTGAATCGTCGTGCAACCGAGGAAAGGTCTGGCCCCACCGCATCACCATTGTTCCCAAAGCGATGACAGGAGGCACACTGAGCTGACACAAAGACCTTACGACCGAACTCTGGGTCACCATGTCGACCAGCGCTAGATTCGATGTATTTCACCAATTCATCCAAGTCCCATCGGGAGCCTTCGTCCTTTGGTTGAATGGCGGCTGGACGGTCTGGATAGGTTTTTGCATACCAATCCTGCCACATTGCCATCGAAGGCTTCGATTGCGGTGCCCGCTCGACTCCTGACCAATGTTGCAGTAACGCATCCACAGGTTCGATTGATCGCGATTCTAATTCAGTCTTGAGTCCGATCAAAATGAGGTAACGAAGTGCCGTTGGATCATCGGTAGCGACACGAACTGTCTTCAACTGCTTGATCACTTCGATGGCTGATTCACCTTCAAGAATATTGAGACTACGTACAAGGTAGTCCCAATTTTCGCCATCGGGTTTTTGAGATAAACCGAGAGCCACGATTTCTCGCCGTTCAGGGTCCTTGCGCCATATCTCACGAAGATATTCCATCGATTCGTCGTCCGTAGCCGAAGCCAACATGGCGACAATTCCGGTTCGCAGACGCTTGAAGACATCTCCGGTTAAGTCTTCCGCTAAAATTTTCCGATCTAATGACCTCAAGGTTGCTGCTGTTTCGTCGTTGATCGGCCTTGGCAATCGATAGATCGAGGCCAATGCTGCGTTGGGCCAGTTCGGTCCTTGCTCAAGTATTGCTACCGCATCCTCTGGTGTAAACGATTCGGCAAAATCTTTGGTAACTGCCATTAAATACAGCGGCAATGAACCTGATCCTGCTTCGCGCGCTGCAGCTTCATAGTACTTAAGAATCTCAAACCTTTGCGCTGCCGTCCAATTATGCGATAGAAACTGCATATACATGGCGACCACAGTCCGATCCGTTTTTGGCGCATCGCTACGAATAAATTTCAAGGCGCGTTCCGCAACGGAATCGGCGTCTAAGTAAGCGACCAATTTGATCAACTCTTGATTGACACGGGTATCGCCGGCGGGAAATTCCTCAGCAATTTGATCTCGTAATGTGGTCACCTTACTAGGTGCAAGTTGACTCCGATGAAGCGCAACTTGGCATACACGTAGCGTGTCAACGAACTGCGCATCGGTCAGAAAGCCGGTCATCAATTGGCTGCATAGAGTCAAAACCTCGAGGGTGGTTGCTTCACTGTGATCAACATTGACTAACGCCAGGGCTGCCAACAATTGAATACGACTATCGTCGCTTGAAAACGCCTTGTCTTTCCACGTTGCGACCGGCATTCGCTCGATGACTCGTCTTGCCACAAACGCCAGTGTGCGATCTTCATCGGCAAGCAATTGTAAGAGTCGATCGGTTGATTTTGGCCATTGACGACTTCGCAGAATTGCTTCACAGGCGGCACGTGTTACCCGCAAGTCATCGTCACCTAGCATCTTTTCCAGTTGCGCTGCATTGCGCTGCGTTGGATAAAGCGACATCAGATATGCGGCTTTTGCCCGTACGGCCTCCGACGGTGCATCTGCTAGTTCGATTAACAAATCATCGCTGGGTACGGGACCGAACAGTTGCATCAGGTCCATTGCCCTTGTTCGATAGTGCGGTGGATTATCGTTGCTAAATGCGACACCCGCGACGAGTTCCCCCCATTTTTCTCCGAGTTCTTTCTTGATCGTTGCGACCTCTTGCCGTCCCCAAGCCGATGTGATTTGTGGCTGCCGCACCGCGCGAGCGATTCCGGTGCCGAGGTTGCTCATCCGTTCGGGCGTCTCACCGCTCCAAACGATACGGTAAATGCCGCCTGCGGTACCGCGTCCTCCTGTAGAGAAGTAAAGCGCACCGTCGACACCAACCGCCAAGTCCGTCACATTTAATGGCTGGCCTTTCAGGAAAGTTTCGGTTTCGACCTTATAGCTCGCACCGTTTGGCTTCACCTTGGCGGCTAAAATTCGGCCTTCGGACCAGTCTGCTAAAAACAAAGTGTTGTGGTAGCGCACAGGGAATTTATAGTGCTCATAACAAACAGCTCCCGTCGGACTTCCCCGTCCTGTATCCAACAATCCTGGCAGGCGGTCGACGTAGTACTCGGGCCAATTTGCCCAACCGCTGCGCCAACCATATTCACCGCCTTCGGCAATATCAAATAGAGCGGTGGAGCGAAACCATGCTGTATCGATGTCTGATTCCATGTCACTATCGTGAACAAAAATGCCACCGTCGGGATGCGAGACAAGATCGTACGCATTACGAATACCACCTGCCACTTTTTCGACGATTGAACCATCGATACTGACTCGGACCACGGTCCCGCCTGGGGCCTTGATGCCTCGTGCGTGACCACCTGGATCCTCATAACGCTCGACAAGATCGCCCTCATACGAGTCAACAATCGTTTCGCCTGGCCCCTTGGCACCGACGACTTGCGTATGATTGCCAACGCTGATGTAGATCATGCCATCAGCACCAAGCATCAGTCCGTGAGGGCCGTGTTCACCCGGCTGCCCTGTAAATCCGACGAGTTTCTTGACCGACTCCAACGTGCCGTTGCGATCTTCATCCGCGAGTCGATAGAGCGCTTGTCCCTGAGGCCCTTGTCCGGTGACATACACCTCGCCATTGAGCGGCAGAATTCCCTGACATGATTTTACTTTATCGCAGTAGGTTCGTACATCTTCATGGACTCCATCGCCATCACGATCGAAGATTAGCAATAGTGGCCCATCTTCTTTGGAGGCAATGATGTGTCCGAATTCGTTAAAGGTCATCGCGATGACGGAGCCAACTTGATTGTTATTCAAAACCCGTTGGACATTAAATCCTTTTTGAATTTGAAATCGCTCGCCTTTGTCAACGTTGGTGTCGACAGCCGCTTGTTGTTCTGGGGCTGGTTGTTCATCACGATCCCAGGGAGCCGTTTCGCCCCAAACTCCAAATGACTTTGCAGTGGCCCAAAGCGAATCATTGAATAACAGGGTTTGCCAAGTCGCAGTGTCTGCGGTCGAACACTTCCATGACGGATCGGTATTGAAGGAAAACCATTGCCCGCCTTTTTTAGGTTGCACATTGACGCGAGCAGCGAGCGCGGCCGTCGTGCCGATGCGGTTGGCGACACGAACAGCGACAACGTTTCGCCCAATCGTAAGGAAATTGGTTATGTCATACTCATCGACGTTGCGAGTCGATTGCCCGCTGCCGACTTTTCGTCCATTGACATATAGCTCATACTCATCGTCGGCAGTGATTTCAACCTTGCCAACAACTTCGACACGCAAATTGATGGGGCGACGGAAATAGCAAACCTCGCCGGTCGCAATGGTGTCCGATCCGTTTTCGTTGGCCCAAATCCATTGGGCTTCGGATGCAAAAAGTTGACTCGGGTCTGCCGTAATCGCAGCGACCACGAGCAATCCAGCAATAAGGATTCTTCGGCAGCCATCCATGGCGTTCTCCAGCTCCACTAACAACGCGATTTCAAAAGATATGCGACGACTGGCCTGAATCCCAAAAATTCACGCAGACGTGGCAGGACTAGTGTCTGTCATACCAAACTATCGAGACCTAGTGCAATGTTGATTTATTCCACCGCTAGCAAATTCGATCCTGCTGCACATCGCCACCTTTGGCGGCGATGTGGGGGGAATGGGTTAATTCCTACTCACATTTTTCTAGCCTGCTAAACTTCTGCACCAATGGCACAAGGCCAATGGGGTCGACTTAATGAAAATGTGAAGCATTTTGTTAGCGGTGCGGCGCAAGCCGCTTGGTGTTTCGCGGTGTTTTTCGATACGGCACCGGACGGCTCGCGCCGTTCCGCTACTTAAGGCCACGCCAATGGCACAAGGCCAATGGGGTCGACTTGGTACAGTCGAACTAAGTTGTTGGCATGGAAATTGAACGACGTATGAATGAACTTGATCAATACGATTTTGAACTACCGCGTGAGCGAATCGCGCAGCATCCGCTGGCGACGCGTAGCGATTCTCGATTAATGCTGGTCAATCGATCGACTGGAGACATTGAACATTCGCACGTTCGCGACTTGCCACAATGGCTGCGAGTTGGCGATTCCTTGGTACTCAATAACAGCCGAGTGATTCCGGCGAAACTGGTCGGTTACCGAACCCAAACTCGCGGACGTTGGCAGGGCTTGTTTCTTCGTGCTGATTGCGGTACCGGTGCGTGGGAAGTGCTTACGAAAACTCGCGGCACGCTTCAGCCGGGCGAAACGATCATGGTTCAGGATCGTGGCGGACGAGATTCGATGATGTTGCGGTGCGTGGCGAGGACGGACAATGGGCATTTGATTGTCCAACCAGAAGCGATGGACAAATGGAGCGAAATTTCACGCGACCCAGTGAAGCTGCTGGAACAGTTTGGGCGAATCCCCCTGCCGCCCTACATTCGCGATGGGCAAATGGTGGACGCGGACTTGACGGATTATCAAACCGTTTATGCCAAGGCGACTGGCAGCATCGCAGCGCCCACCGCAGGTTTGCATTTTACGGAACCGCTGTTGCGTTCAATCAGCAAGCGAGACATCCAAATTTCGACCGTCACGCTGCACGTTGGAATTGGCACGTTTCGTCCCATTTCAAGCGATCGACTCGATGACCATAAGATGCACAGCGAATGGGGCTCACTTGACCTCGAAACCTGCCGTTCCCTCATCGAACGCCGCCAAGATGGCGGTCGCATCATCGCCGTCGGAACGACAACCGCGCGAGTCCTTGAAAGTGCCGTCATCCATGGCCACGGAACCCTCGTACCCTGGAGCGGTGAAACGGATATATTCATTCGTCCAGGTCATTCGTTTCGTGGAATCGACGCATTATTGACGAATTTTCATTTGCCAAGAAGTTCGCTGCTTGTGCTTGTATCCGCACTCGCAGGCCGAGAATTAATCATGCGTGCTTACCAAGAAGCGATCGCAGAGGAGTACCGTTTCTTCAGCTATGGAGACGCGATGTTAATCTATTGAAGGCGGTACCGGACACTGATTCCTCACACGATTTTATACCCACCGTTTTTCCTCCTTGATGTAATTTCTACCATGCCTGTTGACGAACAAATTTTGGTCATCCCAACCGAGATCATTGAAGCGATCGGGACTATCGACGGATTTACTACCGATGTAGACCGATTCCTCAAACCGATTCTTGCCAGTGAAAAACTATCGTTTCGGCCGCGAAGCCAAATGGAAACAGACCCCAGCTATAAGCAACTGATCCCCTATATTTTGTTGCAATACAAGGACTCCGCCGGCCAGCCATTTCTGTTTACTTACACGCGTGGCAAAGGCCAAGGCGAGGCAAGGTTGCACGCCAAACGCAGCATCGGTATCGGCGGGCATATCTCCGAAGAAGATGCGGCGGGTGGAGCCGATCCTTACGAAACGGGCATGAGGCGGGAACTGGACGAGGAAGTGACCATTCACAGTGAATTTCGCGAAACTCGCATGGGGTTGATTTACGATTCGTCGACGGAGGTTGGACGAGTTCATCTTGGCGTCGTTCATCGATTTGAGCTCGTTCGGCCTGACGTGAAATCGAATGAAGCTGACTTAAGCCACACGTCGTTCGCATCGATCGACGAGTTGAAAAAAGATCGCGATCGACTCGAGGTCTGGAGTCAATTGTGCTTAGACTCGCTCTACGGAACTTAGCAACCGATGATTTATTTGGACCATCATGCGACAACGCCCGTGGACCCCTTGGTGGTCGAAGCGATGCTGCCGTGGCTGACGACACAGTTCGGCAATCCGCATAGTCACACACATGCGCTGGGACGCCAAGCAGCAGTCGCTTGCGACCGTGCGGTGCAAACGATTGCATCGCACCTCGGCGTTGACGCGGATTCGATTTTGGTTACCAGCGGTGCTACCGAAAGCAATAACCTTGCGATTGACGGTGTTGTCAGACATCCACGTCACAAGCGTCGACATATCATCACAGCAGCGACCGAGCATCCTGCCGTTCTTGATCCGGTGAGGCGGCTAGAACGCGAAGGATTTCGCGTCACGGTCCTACCTGTTTACCAACAAGGTGATGGCCGCTGCGGGCAGATCGACCTGGATCAACTTGCGCAAGCCATTGATGATGACACGGCGATCGTATCGATCATGTGGGCTAATAACGAGATTGGCACGATTCAACCACTGCAAGAAATTTCCGCCATTGTTCATGCGGCCGGCGCGCTGTTGCATTGTGATGCGAGTCAAGCGGTTGGTCGCCTTCCCATCAATATCGCTGAAATTGACATTGATTTACTGAGCGCTTCGGCGCATAAATTCTACGGCCCCCAAGGCATCGGTTTGTTGGCGATTGGAAGGCAACGCCGCGTGAGGCTCCGCCCGATTTTCGAAGGTGGTGGCCAACAAAAAGGGTTGCGAAGCGGAACCATGAATGTCATGGGCGTGGTTGGAATGGCCGCCGCGATTCAGGCGTGTCATCGTGAATTAGCAAGCGACACTCTGCGACAACAGGGTCTCAGAGATTACCTGTGGCAACAGCTCCAAGCTGCTTTCCCGAATGTTGTTTTGAACGGCCCACCGCTTGACACTAGCGATTCAAATCCGTCCATGCGACTGCCTAATAATCTCAACTTATCTTTCGCAGACGTCGAAGGTGAAACGCTGATGGCTGCCGCGCCGGAGCTAGCGATCAGCAGTGGGTCGGCTTGTAGCAGCGTCGATCCGCGCCCGAGTCACGTGTTGACAGCGATTGGGCTATCCGAGAGTCATGCAAGGCGCAGCCTACGATTTGGACTCGGTCGATTCACGACATCGCAAGACATTGATGGTGCCGTGAGCATGCTAATCCAAGCTTATCGCAAAGTGCTGGCTAATTGAATTCAACGGCATCGAACCAACAGGTTTCCTCGGTCAACGCCAAATCGACGTCACCGGTAATCTTTTTGGTGAATTCAGCAAGCCTGGAATCATCGACGGAGCCGCTATACAGCTCCTCGTCAAGCAATTCAGAAAGGGCTTCAAGTCGTTGCTCACTTTTTCGAAAGTAGCTTATTCCGGATGGTCGGCTGTCCGCATTCGCGGG
This sequence comes from Planctomycetaceae bacterium, assembly GCA_043775635.1. Lineage (GTDB taxonomy): Bacteria > Planctomycetota > Planctomycetia > Pirellulales > Pirellulaceae > UBA6163. Next base: position 8,924 of record JAYVSE010000104.1, read on the forward strand.
TTGAAATTCAAAATTGTTCATAGTCTCTAAGTCAGCTTTAAAGGAACATCAGCGGCAGTCGTCTCCATCGAAGGCTTACGTCGAAAACTTAGATCGCAACGAATTGGCTGTCATAAACATCGCAACTTTTCAGTTATTCGGGCCGCGATTGAACCGAATGAACCGAATATGAGGCGGATTTCGCACCGGCAAGTGCTGCTGCCCGCTCTCGTGATCCTGCATTCTGCAAGATCCTTTGCGATTGGTATTGCCCGCCAAGCGTCTGTCGCGGTATTACAAATGTTTGAGGAAAACCAACTTTCGGGCGGGAGAGCCGACGGTGAATAGGATCGAAGGATTGTCAGTCGCGGAACTTGTCGAAGGGCTCGATGGCGTCAGCGTCGTTGGGGACTCGACTGTCATCTGTATCGATGCGTTACCACTCGGTGACGCCAGCGACGGGTGCGTCACACTTGTTGACGATATCTCACGAAGCGATGCGTTAGCGAAGTCCAGAGCGGCTGCCGTCGTGACGATAAGGCTGATTCCGGACGCCAGGTGCACGCAAATCGTCTGCGACGACTTGCATCGCGTGTTTACTGCAATCGTTAAGCGATATCGGCATGCGACCTCTGCTATCATCCACTCAGCCATTGACGCCACGGCGCAAATTGATCCGACAGCAACCATCGGTATTGGATCGCGCATTGATTCTAGTGTCGTTATTGGCGCTGATGTCATTATTGGTCGCGATTGTCATCTGATGCCGGGAGTCGTTGTGATGGAGGGGACTCGAATCGGTGACAACTGCACATTATTTCCACGCGTTGTTCTCTACGACCATACAAGAATCGACAACGATGTCCAGATTCATGCGGGCTGTGTGATTGGTGCTCACGGTTTTGGATATCGTCAAGTCAAAGGCCGACATGTACCGACCGCACAACTCGGTTATGTCCACATTGAGTCGTTTGTCGATATCGGAGCCAACGTTACGATTGATCGCGGCACTTATGGGGTGACTCGAATTGGGGAAGGGACGAAGATCGACAATCTTGTCATGATCGCACACAATTGTCACATCGGTCGCCACAACTTAATTTGCAGCCAAGTCGGCATTGCGGGTTCCTGCAGCACCGGCGATTACGTTGTTTTGGCAGGACAAGTAGGCTTGGCCGACCACGTTACGATCGGTGATCACGCCATCATTGGTGCCCAGTCGGGTGTAATGGATAATTTACAAGGCCAGCAGACTTATTTGGGCAGTCCTGCAACCTCGCAACGTGAGCAAATGCAGATGATCGCGGTTCAGCGTCGATTGCCGGAAATGCGACGCGAGCTTCGATCGGTTCGGCGGGATTTAGAAACGGTGACAACAGTCGTAGAAAACTTGACGCATTCCCAAGATAGCGCTGAGCCTAATTGTGATCTTCAAACGGATGCGGATGATGCTTCTGGAGATCAACCGCGATGCCTCGCATTTAAGCGACCTGCCGCATGACTCGCGGAGGTTATTGGCCGTTTGGAACGCGTGATTCAGAGCAATCAAATTCGCCCGCACCGGTCGGTCTTGTCGCGGGGTGGGGACGGTTTCCTATCTTGGTCACCGAAGCGTTAGTGCGTGCACGGATTCCGGTTTATTGCATCGCAATCCATGGCCATGCCGATAAACACTTGGAGTACCTTTGCACCGAGGTTCGTTGGAGCGGCGTTGGCAGGCTTGGCGAACACCTGCGATTCTTCCGTCGCAATAAAGTTAAAGATGTAACCATGGCGGGCAAGCTGTTTAAGGCTGACTTGCTCTTTACCGGGTCGGTTTGGCTGCGACATACGCCTGACCTAGTAGGCTTTCGCACCTATGGACCATTGCTTCTGTCGCGGCGAGGAAATTTACGCGACGACTCCCTTTTAGGCGCTGTGACGAAAATGTATTCACGTCATCAAATGAATGTCGTTGCTCCAACGGATATCGCTCCTGAGTTGCTGATCAACGAAGGCGTGTTGACTGGTCGAATCAAGTCACCGAAGGTTGAACAGGACATTCAAGTTGGTTGGCAAGTCGCCAAACAGATGGGTGCATTGGATATCGGTCAGAGCATTACGATCAAAGATGGAACCGTCCTCGCTGTCGAGGCGATCGAAGGAACGGATGCCTGCATTGAACGTACAGGCAAACTTTGTCCGAAAGGCGGTTGGACTTTGGTCAAGGTTGCCAAACCATCCCAAGACATGCGATTTGATGTGCCTACGATCGGCCCACAAACGATTGAAAAAGTACGCGCTGCGGGTGGGGTCGCAATCGCGATCGAAGCTAATCGAACGATCGTTGTGGATCGTGCCATCGTCGTCGCGGATGCCGCGCGAGCGGGTATTACCATTGTCGCGATGAAGGATGAGAACAGCACCGCTGACATCATTCGTTCAGCCGCGTAGGTGCTTCTCCGGCAGACCGTCGCGTTCAATCTAAGGATCGACCGAAAAACAACTTCCCTTCATCATAGGATCCGGGAACTTATTTTTCCGTCGATCCTGACGTAAGCCGCAACGCGTAAGCGTGCGGGCTGAATTGCTGAGCGCGGACGCTCCACGACCGAATGCCGAACGCCACCGAAGCTAACGCGCAGCGTTCAATCATCAGGCGAATGCAACGGTGCGCAGGCCCGCAGGCTTACGCTAGGCGGCTTACGTTCAATCCAACGCTGACTTTTCGAACGCATGCGGCAACAGTTCCGAAAGGCGAAAACGCCTAACTTCCTCGCTATCGGCATCGACGGACAACACCAGCAAATCATTCCCAAATTCAGCGAGAAATTGTCGACACGCCCCACATGGAGTCACCGCACCACGACTTGCGATCGCAATCGCCATCCATTGGGTTTTCCCGCTCGCGACCGCCGTTCCAGCAGCGACGCGTTCGGCACAAACCGTCAGCGAATAGCTGGCGTTCTCAACGTTGCATCCCAGGAATATTTCCCCCGTATCGCAGAGCAATGCAGCACCGACTTGAAATCGGCTGTAGGGAGCATGGGCACGCGATCGAACGGTTAATGCACCCTTTACGATGGCTTCCTGAAGCTGTTCATCGATAATGTTCATAGCGTTATTCATGCCTCAACATCCAGTTCTGTGATTCTTGAAATGAGCAGTGGACGTACCGCAACCGGATCATCAACGAGAGCGACCGCATTCGCCAGTTCCGTGTTCCATCGATCGTCTTTTAAACGCGAATAGATTGTCAACAGAGGCTGCGCTTGGTTGACGTGATCGCCGATTCGAACATGAATTGAAATTCCGACATTGGGGTCGACCTGGTCGGACGCAACGCGTCTACCACCGCCCATTTCAACGATGCAACGTCCCAACGATGCGCAATCGATCGCGGATACATAACCTTCCGTTGTCGATGTCAGTGTTTGCGAAGGAGCCAATGGCAAGTCACCCATCAATCGTCCCCCTTGCAGCGCGATCATGCGGTCAAATCGTTCGCGAGCGGCACCTTGGTCAAGCGTTCGGCGCAGCGCGATACGAGCCATCTCCACCGAACTGAACCGACCGCAAAGTTGAAGCACTTCCGCAGATAGTTCAATGGTTAAGTCGCGGACTTCTGCCGGACCACGGTTTTCTAGCAGGGCGAGCGTCTCGTTGACTTCAATGGCATTCCCAATCGCATTGCCCAGCGGCTGGTCCATATCCGTGAGCAACGCTCGCGTCGGCAATCCGGCGAGTCCACCGGTCGAAACAATCGAACGCGCAAGTTGGGTCGCATGTTCGGTCGTCTTCATGAACGCCGCAGAGCCAACTTTGACATCCATCACCAAGGCGTCGAGGCTCGCTGCAAGCTTTTTCGACAAGATACTGGCCGTGATCAACGCAACCGATTCCACCGTGGCGGTAACGTCTCTCAATGCATACAGTCGGCGATCGGCAGGCGCGATTTGCTCGTTTGCTCCGATGATGAAACAACCGATCTCACGCAATTGCCGCTGTCGCTCATCCGGCTCAAGATGAACCCGAAATCCTGGAATCGCTTCTAGTTTGTCGAGTGTGCCACCGGTAAGTCCCAATCCGCGACCACTGATCATCGGCACATGCACATCATGGCAGGCAAGCAATGGAGCTAGCGCCAATGACACCTTGTCGCCCAGGCCGCCCGTACTGTGTTTGTCGACGCGGGGTGGTTGATGCGAGTCACGAGGCAAGCGTTCACCGCTGTCAAGCATTGCACGCGTCAGGAACGCAATCTCTTCCGCAGACATCCCGCGCAGCAGAACGGCCATCGCGAAGGCTGACATTTGATAGTCAGCGACCTCGCCGGTCACGAAACCGTTGATTAAAAACCGAATTTCGTCGTTGCAAAGTGCCTGGCCATCGCGTTTTTTCGCAATCAAACCTGCGGTTAACATGGGTCACCGTTGCTAGTCAAAAAAAGTCCAGTCGAGTGCGGTCGCCAACCGCCTATCACACCACGTAACCGTCGCCAGACTGTTATACTGTCCAACCGCATGGATACGGCCAACGGGACCTACAATAGCACTTCCTTGAGTATTGCAAATGACCGGTAATTTAAGAGTCTTGATTTGTCAGCTTTGTGTCATCACCGGGCTATTGCTCTCGTTGGATAAGTTGGCCTACGCCTTGGAGGAATCTCGCGACGTGCAGGCGGAACCAAGGGCACTTTCACGAGCGTTTCGCAGCGCGGCGAAGAAGGCGACACCGTCTGTTGTCACCATTTTGTCTTTTGGGCAAAATACCGCTGGTGACGCACCGGCCAAGAAAAATGACGATGGTTCTAGTAATGGAGACGACAAGGCAAAAGGCGACGAGGATGCAAGCCCAAACGAGGGCGCAACGCCTGAGTCCGGTGAACCGATGCCCTCACCACTTCAAAGCGAAGATGGCTCAAGTTTGCCAATCACGGGCCTCGGAAGCGGCTTCATCCTCACCGGCGATGGCCGCATCGTAACTAATAATCATGTTATCGCCGGTGCCAAAAAGGTCATCGTGCAATTGCCTGACCAAACAGAATTGGAAGCATTTGATATTCATGGAGATGTCGAAAGCGATGTGGCAACGCTGCGTATCAAGCCGACCGAACCGATCATGGCCGCGACGCTTGGAAATTCCGATTCATTGGAAATAGGCGATTGGGTGTTAGCCATCGGCAGTCCCTTCAAGCTGGAGGCGACGGTCAGTGCCGGAATCATCAGCGCCAAGCATCGCGCGATCGCCAGGATCAGTCGCGGTCGGCTGCTACAAACCGACGCCGCAATCAATCCAGGTAATTCCGGCGGTCCGCTGATCGATCTCGATGGTGACGTGGTTGCAATCAACACCGCCATCGCAACTCGTAACGGTGGCTATCAAGGCATTGGTTTCGCCATCCCAATTAATCAAGCCAAATGGATTGCTGACGAACTATACGACCACGGTCGGGTTCGCCGCGCTGCCATCGGTATCAGACTCGCTGAATTGAACCGCAAGGTTGCAACAAAACTCAACCTCCCGATCGGAATCGGCGTCGTCGTCTATCAGGTAATCGAAGGCAGTGCGGCGGCAAAATCCGGCATGCAACCGCTGGATGTGATCACCGAATTTGCAGGTGAAAAGGTTCGGCGATCCAATGATTTACAAGAAATTGTGGAGCGATTGCCGATCGGAAGTACTCAAAGCGTCAAGGTCCTCCGCAGTGGAGAAATCGTGGAATTGCAAGTCCATTTGGCACCGATGGAGGATCCAACGGATGTATCGACGATTACACCAACCGATGTACCCGAGACTTCCGAGGAATCACTAAAGCCGGGTGACACTAAGTAACTTGACAGCGCCAAGTTACTTAGTCGTCTTGACGTTAGTTGGGGTGTAAAAATTTGGTATTGTGGGCAAGAAGCCTTTGCGCCGATTTAATTCCATTATCTCGCCGCGAGCGGGGCTTGTCCCCGTCGGGACACGATCACAACCAGATGGCGAAGAAGCAATAACGTCGGCCACGGGCGGAGCTTGTCTCCGTCGGGCCGTGATCAGAAAATGTTCGTGCAGCGATGCGTATAACGATTGATTAGCGCTCCACGCGGACAAGCCGCATGGTAGCGAGGCTCACTCCGCCAGCAACTTCTGGTTGGGATTATAGCCCGACGGGGATGAACCCCGTCGTAGCATCCAGTCGGAACAAAATCGATTCAAATTCTCGCTTTTAAATTCAATGTCAATAACAACGTTTTTTTATCACCCCAGGTAAACGCCCAGACGGCTAATCCAGACCGCAAATTGCTGTCCTGCATAACTTGAACTGAACCGGCCACCGGAGTGTAATATGAATCCCAAAACCAATCCCAAAACCAGTTCCAGTTCCAATTCCAATTCCATTGAAAACAGGATCATTCGCCTTCGTGAGGAGGTTCGTGAACATGATCGGCTTTATTACACGTTAGCCAAACCAGCCATTTCCGATCTTGATTACGATCGATTGATCAAGGAGTTGGAGCAGCTTGAGCTGGAGCATCCTGAATACGTAACCTCCGATAGTCCGACGAAGCGAGTTGGCGATGCGCCTGTCCCTTACCTTGAACAGGTTGCGCATTCGGTGCCGATGCTGTCGATCGACAATACGTATACTCGGACTGAACTTGCTGCCTATTTTGAGCGAACCGAAAAGCTCCTCCCAGACGAATCGATTCAGTGGGTGATGGAGTACAAAATCGATGGCGTTGCCGCGTCGATCTTGTATGAAAACGGCGGGCTCAAACTTGGGCTTACGCGGGGCAATGGTGAAATTGGTGATGCGATCACTCACAACATCCGCACGATTCGAGACCTGCCGCTAAAGTTATCTGGCAAGGTCGAAGCGCCGCCGGTGCTTGAAATTCGCGGCGAAGTTTACATGACTAACGAAGATCTCGCTGATCTGAACATGCGACAAGCAGAAGCTGGCCTAGAGGCCTATAAAAACACGCGAAATGTTACTGCTGGTACAGTACGTCTGCTCGATGCGTCGATCGCGGCAAGTCGCAAACTACGCTTCTTCTGCCATGGCGTTGGCCGAACCGAAGGGTTGACCGTTGAAACTCACATTGAGTTCCTTGATGTCATTCAGAAACTGGGAATCCCAGCCACGCCGAATGTTCGTCTGCTTGAAAGTAGTGAAGCCGCTCTGGCCGCCGTCGTGGAACTAGAAGAGGCGATGCCTGATTTACCATTTGAAGTGGACGGAATTGTCTTTAAGGTGAATTCCCTCAGACAAAGAAAATCACTGGGAACACGAAGTAAAAGCCCTCGCTGGGTCATTGCATACAAGTTCGAACGCTACGAAGCGGTGACGCGTTTGGAAAAAATCGATGTACAAGTTGGCAAGAACGGAACGTTGACACCGGTTGCCCATCTGCAACCGGTTGAAATAGCCGACACAACCGTCAGTCGCGCATCGCTTCATAATGTTAACGAGATTGAACGACTCGATGTTCGCGAAGGCGATTACGTCGTCGTCGAAAAAGCAGGCAAAATCATTCCAAAAGTTGTTCGCGTCGAAAAGCATCGACGCACGACGGACCTGCCAGTGTTCCGTTTTCCGACACGATGCCCTGTCTGTGATGGCGAAACGTCTCAAGACGAAGGTGGAGTCTACATCCGGTGTGTCAACCCTACTTGCCCTGCCCAGTTACGGCAACGGCTAGCGTATTACGCCTCGCGAACCGGGATGGATATCGACGGACTCGGTGAGAAAATCATCGATCAGTTGGTCGAGTTTCAGATGGTGAAGGACTTTACCGATCTCTATCGCCTCAACGTTGATGACTTATGCAAGCGGCTTGACTTGGTCAAAGAACGAAAAGCAACCAAACTTGTTCAAGCGATCGACGAAAGTCGCAACCGTGGACTCGCCCGTTTACTCGCATCGATTTCCATCCGTCATGTTGGTCCACGCGTCGCAAAGATCCTGGCCAGTAAATATGGTGACATCCATGCGCTGCAGGCTGCCAGTTTAGAAGAACTCGCTTCGATTCATGAGATCGGCGATGCGATTGCGGCAAGTATGCATCGCTTCTTGCTCGATCCCTACGGCAGTGAGTTGATCAAACGATTGCTTGCGGTCGGTGTTGACATGACTGAACCCAAAGCCAAGCCTGCGATTAGCAACATCGCATTGGCGGGGAAAGCGATTGTCGTGACCGGTACCTTGGTGCGATTTACTCGCGATGAAATCAAAGTACTGATTGAAACGCTAGGAGGCAGGGCGTCGGAAAGTGTTTCGAAGAAATCCGACTACCTGGTTGCTGGAGAAAAAGCGGGGAGCAAGTTAGATAAAGCGATAAGCCTGGGGATTCCAATTTTGACCGAAGATGACTTTGCCAAGCTGATCGAACCTCCATCATCATAGCGCATGGTTACATGGCAAAAAACAGCCTTTTGAAGGCCATGCTTAGCAACGGACGAAGTAGCTGGAAAAGCATGCTCGTCACCGATCTATTTTACAAGTTGCTCGCCTTCACCGTGCTCTCGCCGTTGTTCAGCGTCTTGCTAAGTTGCTTGCTTGCCCTCGGTGGAACTAGCGTCCTTTCGGATATTGATATCGCCTTGTTTTTCGCTGGACCGTTCGGTTGGATCAGTGCTGTTGCGCTCGGTTCCGTTTGGTTGGCCATTTTCGCGTTGGAGCAGGCATCGTTACTCGCGATTCTCGCTGCCCGCACCAAAGGATTACGGCTCAGTTCGTTCGATTCACTTCTGTTTGCCGCGCGACATTTGATTGTTATTCTCCGCGTGGCAGGCAGATTGATTGCCATCTCACTGATAGCCCTGGCACCTTTTTTGATAGGCGCGACGTTTGCCTACTCACGCTTACTCAACGATTATGACATCAACTACTATCTTGACGAAAAACCGTTTGAGTTTAAACTTGCCGCTGCAGTGGGTGGGGTACTGGCCATAGCGTCGATGGGACTGTTGGTACGGCTGTATTCGAGCTGGTTTCTGGTATTGCCGCTGGTCTTGTTCGATCGTGTTTTTCCAAAGAATGCGATTGAATTGAGTAAGCAATCGGTTACAGGCCATCGATATCGTATCCTACTTTGGACCGTAGCATGGTTTGGGATGGGAATCGTTGCGAACGCTATTGCCACGGCTATCGTTGGTGGAATTGGACAATTGGTGATCCCGTCGGCCGTGGGCTCAGTTGCGATCCTTGCAGTACGAATCGGGCTGATGCTGTTGTTGCTTACAATCATCAGCGTCGCTCTCAACGTTATTGCCACAATCGGGTTCGCTTTAGTTCTGTTTTACGGGTATCAAGAATTGAATCCCAACGCTTGCGAATCCATCGCTAGCACAAGGTTTTCAGGCTCGAGCGAGCAAGATGCTTGGCGAATCCTAACTCGCTGGCGAATGGGGGCATTATGTTTGGTGGCCGGATTGGTCGCGGCCTTGATTGGATTCACCGCGATTAACTCGTTGCAACTCGAAGACCGTGTTCAAGTAATGGCTCATCGCGGAGCATCAAAGACCGCTCCCGAAAATAGCCTCGCTGCGATCCGACAAGCGATTATGGATCATGCTGACTGGGTCGAAATCGACGTCCAGGAAACGGCTGATGGTGAAGTTGTTGTGATTCACGACAGCGACCTGATGAAACTAGCAGGAAACAAACTAAAAATTTGGGAGGCGAACGTTGCGGATCTAAGTACGATCGACATCGGAAGCCGGCTGGATCCCAAATACGCGGATGAGCGAGTACCGACTCTTGCTCAAGTCTTAGAGATCTGCCATGGAAAGATCGGCGTCATCATTGAGCTAAAGTATTATGGACACGATCAACAGCTTGAGCAACGTGTTGTAAACATCGTTGAACGATATGAGATGTCGAAGCAAGTCATGGTGATGTCGCTCGAACCGGAGAGGATTAAGAAACTTAAGTCGCTTCGTCCTGCATGGAAGTGCGGAGTTTTAATGTCGGTTTCGGTTGGCAACATGAAAAAAATCGAAGCTGACTTCTTTGCTGTGAATGCCAAGTTCGCAACCCGCAGCTTCGTACAGCGATCGCACAAAATTGGCAAGGAGATTTATGTCTGGACAGTCGATGACGCGGCGAGCATGTCAATGATGATGAATCGTGGAGTGGACGGCGTGATTACCAACGTGCCCGCCGTAGCCAGAGAGGTTCTCAGAAATCGTAGCGAGATGAACAACTCGGAACGCCTGTTAACCGAAATCGCGGCGCTGCTGGGTGCAAAGCCAGTGCTTGGCGAGCCTTAGCAGTGATTCAAGGTCTTAGCTTTTGAAGATATCGATAGGTTCATAATGGCCTTTTAAAATTGCTTCGGATTTACACTTAAACCAATCTTCAATCACTGACGCGTAGACCTAACGGAAATCCGTGTGATGCTTTAGATCACCGTCTTGTAGATTCATCAAACTTGGTTGCTTGCCGATCAATCCTGCTTTTACCATCGATCCGGCGAGAAACATCGGACCTGCCGTGCCGTGATCGGTGCCTTCGCTTGCGTTCTCAGCGACTCGTCGACCAAACTCACTAAATGCCATTACGGTAACCCGGTCTGACAATTTCAAATGCTCGATGTCGTCAAGAAACGCTTTGACGGAATCGCCGAGTTGCCGAAGCAAGCCTTGATGCACATCTGATTGCTTTGAATGAGAATCAAAGTCACCCAGCCGAACGTAATAGACGGAAGTCTGCAAACCGGAACTGATCAACTTAGCAACTGTTTGCAGTTGGCCCCCCAGCTCATTCGTTGGATAAGTTCCCGAAGAATGGTACGAAGCCTTCGCGGAGTTAAGTCGTTCGCTGGCATTGATGGCCGAACTCGTACTGGACTGTACGAAGTCAAGTAGGTCATTGCCAGCGTCATGATGAGCATTTGCAAGTTCATGAATGGCATCGCGGAACGTCTGTTTGTCAAATCCTTGCAATTGAAACTGGTCAATCGAACGAATCGACGGAACTCGCATCGTTTGTGCCAGGAGCGAAAGCGGTTGTTTGTTGGCACCCAAGTGGATCGCTGCAGGATCGGCGGCACTTGCAACACTATTCGTTTCCAGCATTCGACCAAGCCAGCCATCGCTACGAATGTCTTTGGTACGGTGACACGTCTGCCAGATATCCATTGATTCAAAATGGGAACGATTGGGGTCGGGATAACCGACACCTTGAACCACAGCCAGTTTTCCTGCTTCGATAAGATCTGCAAAGCCACGCAGGCTTGGATGAAAACCCATCTGATCGTCAATTTTCAAAACCACATTTTTTGCCACCGCAAGTTTGGGGCGCAGCTTGCGATAGGTCTCGTCCGAGTAGGGAACGACAGTATTCAAGCCATCGTTGCCGCCGGTCAGTTCGATCACGACAAGTATTCGTTCGGACTTGCTCATTTCTGCGGCTGCTTGTAACGCAGACGGGATGACTCCGCCAAACGTGACAGCGGTTGCGGCTGTGGATGATGATTGCAGGAATGATCGGCGAGAAAAATTTTTCATTGCAAGTCTCATTTTGAAAATACAGAATCGTTGGCGGCGAACGGAATCTATCCGAGCTGGAACTCAGGAAGCGTGCACATTGCATGCAGTCCTTCGGCTAGGCTTGTAGCGTTTTCTGGCTTCATAAGTATTTCAATCCGCTTCTTGGCTTGATCTGTCACGGGGACCGCGAACATGAGTGTTTCGATAAAGTCGACGATTGATCGGGGGTCGTTGCGTTCTTTGCTAGTGAAATAATCTTGCAGTGTCTGCTTACCAAAACGCGTTTTTTCGCCGTTGAACAAGTTTTTTAGAAGATTGGATCGTCCCAACAGCGTCGACGAATTGATCCAAGTACGACCGCCGTCCCAGCCTTTAACACTTGGCGGATACATCAAACCTTGCCCCAGCGTTTGCATTGCTTCGGCGAGGCTAAATGAATTAGTTGATCCTTCAAGGCACCTTAACAGCCCGATCGCAAGCTCCACGGGTGAGCGTACTTTTCTTCCGATGGAATATTGTGAAAAAAATAGATTGCTTTTGAATATGCGTTTGAGAATCGGCTCGATCCGCATACCCGATTCACGCAGTTCTCGCGCCAGCGGAGCGATTAACGACTCGTTCGGCACAGGCTCGTCCATGACAAAGAAGCGTACCAGCTTACTGGCAACGAATTCTGAGGCTGCGTTTTGATTCAGGACAATGCGAATGCCGTCTTCGCCATCGTAATCACCGGTCTGGCCCAAGATCGTCTTGGTGCCGGTGTCGTGCTGAAACTTATTGAACCGAAATTCGCCGCGACGAATCTCCCAGCCCGTGAAGCATCGTGCCAGTTCGCGAATGTCCTGCTCCGTATATCGTCCTTCGCCGAGGCAGAACAGTTCCATGATCTCTCGGGCAAAATTTTCGTTGGGATGAGCCTTGCGATTCGTCGCAGAATCCAGATAAATCAGCATTGCCGGATCGCGAGAGACACGGTGCGCAAGTTCGGAAAAGTCGCCCAACGCGAAGGACCGTAGAAGCTCATTTTGGGCCAACATCAGTTCTGCTTGGTTGACCTTGTCGGCGCTAGTGGCGAAGTGTCCGTGCCAGAATAAAGTTGTCTTCTCAAGCAATTGAGCCGGAGTGCTAAGCATGCGATAGACCCACCATGCGGAAAGCTGTTTGACGTTTCCAGACGCAATGGCCGCGTCGGCAAGCGACTTCGTTTCAGCCAAAAAAGTGCTCGGCTGTTTGACGCTAAAGATCTCATCAACAACCGTCGCTGGTTCTTTTTCGATGGCGGCGGAGAGTTCGTCAAACGTAGCTCCGAACCCGGCCCTGCGGTACAAATGCGCTGCCATGCGAATGTTCCACGGCGCGTCATCAGTGGAGTTGTAAGGAGACCATGCCCACTGCGGATCAATGACCTGGTTCATTGCCATGCTCCGGTGTTACATAATGTTCATGCACATCCAGAGCGATATTCAATTCGAGCCGATCGTGCTCGCGATCAAGGTTCAATTCCGCACCTTTAAAACAGCGGACAAGTTCGCACAACACGTCGATCGCTGCAGTCGCTTCATCATGCGAATTTCCCTCGGCAAGCATGTTTTGCGAAATGAGCTGCTCTCGGTTGTCGGTAAGCACACCTTCAATGTCACCCGCGTTTAGGGTCATGAAAGTATTAACGTCGGACCTAGGTGGTACACTGGTTGCTTCGGCAAGCCGGGTCGCAAGGGCGGAGGTACTGGCCAGTACGAACCGGTCACCGGCGAAGCTTACCGATGGTGAGAAATTGAAGTGGATGGATGCATTCTCGGAGTCTTTATCCTTCGGTCCGGCGAGGTAACGCGTCGATATCAGGTCAAAGCCCGTTTCTTTACGCATGTCCATTTCTAGCTGCGGCTGACCGTTTTGTGCGCCGACGATGTTGAAAAAGCCAATGACGCTTTGAAATGTGCGGCGTAGTTCTGGACGCATCACTTCAGGCTCGCGAAGTTTCATGACCAACGCGAAAGCAGGCAACTTGATCGTTGGCACAGGTCTTACGCCGTCGAAGTTTTGACGCGTCACGATGGCGGCGATTTCAGGGTTGAGTGATCCAAGGATATCTTCGGCGAAGTCGCGACCGGCAAAGATGGTGGAAAGGCTGCTTTCCGCTTCTGCCAATTTGTCGTTGACTTGTTCGTTGAATAGATCACCTGCTCGTTGCCACATCTGCGCAATGTCTCGATAGGTGCCAAGCGCTAACATGGTTTCTGGGATTGCAGGGACCTGAGGTGCAACACCCGAGAAATCGGGTCCGAAGTAATAGGCTCTCTCTTCGCCAATCCAATCGGCCTGACATGGAGTTGCAAACTTTGCAGTTAGTCTTGAAGGAGTTAGATCGAGGCTGACCGTTGCATAAGGGGAATGTCTGACCGTGCTTTGAATGCCGCCGAGTAAAAGTTCTGCCAACGGGTTGTCAGCCTTGCCCTCAAATATTTTCTTTGCAACTCCTGCGTCGCGAATGGCCTTGATATTTCCGAATGCCCACATTCCGGGAGATGTATGACGGGCAGCGCTTGCGGTTTGGTAATCAGCGTTTGTTGACATGGTTCCAGCCGTTTCTGCGTCGTTGGCTTTGCCGTTTGAATCGAGTAGTCGGTCGAGAACAGACTTTCCAAGGTCACCTTGGTTTGCCACGATAAGCCAATCGCGCCATACAGCCGCACCACCTTTTCCAACGCGATAGATCAGCAGGTCGCGATAGCTTTTGGGCTTGCCTGCGTCGCCGCCGTTCAAGCGAGTCAGTTCAAGAATCTTTACGCGAAAATTTTCCATGGTGGCAGCGTCCTTTCCATGAACCAACAGCACCGCACCTTCAGCGGACGCGTCGAAGCCAGCATAGATGCCTCCGGCGGTAAGCGTTTCAATCGCGGGACGCCACGGCATCCCAATTTGTGCTTCGAAGAAACTTATCCCTGTTAGCAAGTTTCGATAATCGTCCGTCGCAGTTGCTTTCACGAAAGCATCCATCCCTTGAATATGCTTTGTCAGCGGATGATCGAGCAAAGTAGAAATAACTGTGCCTGGCTGATCGATTGCCAGATATGCGACCGTTGAGTTAGGTAGCACTTGGCTAATGTCGAGTTCTGCGGCGGGCAAGCTTATTGAGACAGCCTGGAGGGCAAGTAGTGCCATGCAGATAACCAAGTTTCGTTTCAGTTGCGGCATGACGATGTCTCCAGCGGAATTTTAAATTTTAAAGTGAAGTTAACAAGGTACAGTGAAAACGAGAATTTCGCATCAACTTATTCGACTTCGCTTGGAGCCGTTTGGGAAGTTTTTCAAAAAACGGGATTGAGCGCGGCGATCAATCTTGGTCTCTCGGGCGAAGGACGGCATTCAGGAATGGCAGCTTACAAAATACCGCAAATCACGTTGCCTTTGTTTACAAACGCGTGGCGGGAATGGGCTGGTAGGTGTGGTCAGCGACGAATATTCGATCTTTGCCGCTTGTTCCTTCCTAAACACGCTAAAGAAATGGTCCCGATTTCTTCGACACTAAGTTCCGGAAGGCCATTTGTTTCGTTGAACGAAATTTTGCGTGTGTTGGCTGCGTTAATGCTACCAAAACACGAAAAGTTGAGAGCAACGCGGTGGAAATGGTTTTTCATGTTGGGGGGATTTCTGGGAACCGCTGCGCTGATCGGTCAAGCATTCATTGCTTGCTCAATTCATCGCTAGCGATCAGTCTGGCATGACGCCGCCGGTTTGTACTTTGCAAGGGATTGCGAAGCGGACCGTTCGGGACATTGCCATTTCGATCCTTAGAGCTTCTCCCCACCGGTCACACGCCCATGAGACCGGAAATTTGTTTTGCATCGGCACTTATGTGGAATTGATTGGCGATTCATGGTTTTGAGCTTCATTAAGATGAACGAACCGACCACCGCAGATAATGCGATGGTGAACTGCGTGAATAGCGCGGATGGATTGCATGTTGGTCTCACACAGACGCCGTTTACCTATTTTATTCATCGCGAGGATTCCGAACCGGATCGCGTTGCATCACGCAACCGGCTGGCCCCGACCCAGCCGTTGCCGTCATCCACATCCGCGAAAACTCGTCCCACCGAGTTCAATGCGGCATGTTCGTTCAGGAGCGGACCGATTTCGCTTGCTCGATCCTTGGCCACCGTCGTTGCAATTCATTGCTACTTCGCGAGCCGATCGGTAAACGTATTGGGGGATTTTCAGAGACGACAACAACCAGGGGGCCGACAAACTGATGGGTTCCGACGCACCATCAGTTATGATAAGAATCAACGAGGCGTTAGGGAGTACCTGACATGAAGGTCTTCACAACTGGACAGGTCGCCAAGATCTGTAAAGTTGCTCCGCGAACCGTTAGTAAATGGTTTGATTCGGGGCGTTTAAAGGGTTATCGCATTCCGGGATCGCAAGACCGCCGGATCCCGCGCGACTACCTCATTAAGTTCCTTAAAGAACATGGTATGCCATTAGGCGACCTGGAAGACGAAGCGATGGCAAAATGCCTGATCGTCGCCCAGGACCAGATTCTGATTGAAAACCTGAAGCGAGAACTGCCACCTGAACGATCGTTCAAGGTAGCAGTTGCCGCCAGCGGGTTCGAAGCCGGTATTCAAGCTGAAAGTTTCAATCCAGACTGCATTATCGTTGACTTCTCCATTGGAAAAGTCGAATCGGTGCAGATCTGTCAGAACCTTCGCAAGAACGTCGACTTCGCCGAGATCATTCTGATTGCGCTGTTGCCCGATGACGGCCAGCCAATGAGTTTTGATCGCTCGGCAATCAACGAAACGTTCAAGAAGCCATTCGACGCGCATTTGCTCGCCGAACGCTTGCGAACATTGATCGGTGTCAAGAAAGAACTCGTCTGAGCCTGCAAAGGTCCAGAGGTTCACGAAACCTGATCGTAGACTAAAACGTTACGTATGGCAGTTTGCTGTACGTGACGTTTTTTCGTTTCCATTGGCAGTGTTTGAAAAAGAAGTCTGCGGGTAGCCCACTCTGCTTACGTTGAATCCCTTGAGGGAACCCACAAGCCGGAGAGCCGTATGCGGGAAAACCGCACGTCCGGCTCGGCGGGAGGGGAGACCGAACTCAATCGTTCTTTCCTACCTCGATCTCTGGTGTGATTAGTCGGTCGTCCGCGTCAAGTTAGCTCGTTGCAATGCGGCTTGCTCAACGGCTTCGCCTTCTTCGTCGGTGAGTCCCGCATAAACATTGCGCCAATTGGGCACAAGTTTGACGGACTTTGCCAAATCGGTCGTTTTAGACCAAACCAAAGGGGACCCAGCACATTTCACGCTGCGACGATGTCTTTTTTGGTCTGCCTTGAGACCGCAGGGTGTGCTTGAGCTGTCTCGGAGATATTCGTCTATCCGGGAAGATTCTCTAAGTCGAGTTGATCCTTGATGCGACCGGAGACCGTCTTCATCTTTCGCAGCCAACTCAAGGAGACGTATTTGCCTCGATCATTCTCGACGGGATCTTTGAACAATTCACTTGCCGGTTGATTTGGAAAACCGGGAATGAAATCGAAAACGTCCAGGTAGCCAAAGTCGGTCACCAGCATCATCAGACGGTTGGCTCGAATGAAGTCCAGCGAAACTGGATGCGTACGCTCCAGCCCCGTCGCCGAATCGATTTCATCACCGATCCATTGCGCATTGACTTCACGTAACGCGGCCAGCAATGTGTATTCGCTGTCCTCGGTTCGGAGAAAAACAATATCAATGTCCTCAGTCGCTCGCACGAACCCGTGATAGGTCACCGCATAGCCGCCGATGACAACAAAGGGGACACTATGAGCAAGCAAAACGTCGATCAACTGAAACGGGGTGCCAAACGCCATCAACTACCTCGACGCGACGTGACCGATGATTTCTAGAATGAAAGTTCCGCAGACCTTCAGGCGAAGAACTGAGTAGTTTGAATGATTCAGTCTGCAAGGTGACAAAGCGATCCATCCGTTGCTCAGGGGATTCATTGAGGCTACGCCGCCGCTGACGTTCGCGATGCACCGTGTGCATTGATTTGATCTGGTCGCTGTCGAGTGTCACCACGGGACCCTGGTAGATGCCGGTTCGAAAAATAACTGTCCTTAACATTCCTAATATTAGCTGTCCAAAGCATTGATGCAATGACATTCAGCTAAGGATCGCTCGATCAATGAGTGGGATAGGCTTCCAGCCTGTCGTATGGAAAATGACAGGCTGGCAGCCTATCCCACGGTCCTAACCTGACGACACTTTCATTCGCGTTCACATCACATCCGCGAGACTTACCGCGTTGTGTTTGCCAACAACGATATGATCGAGCACTTTAATGCCGATGATTTCCCCGGCACGTTTCAAACGGTCGGTCACGGCGCGATCCTCCGCGCTTGGCGTCGGGTCGCCAGAAGGATGATTGTGGACCAACAATACGGATGCTGCCGAATCGCGAATCGCAGGACGGAACACCTCTCGTGGATGAACGAGACTCGCGTCAAGTGTACCAACCGTGATCTGATGCCTAGCGATCGGTTGCAACTTGGTGTCAACGGTCACAATATGAAACTCTTCCTGGCAACCATCGATCGCTAGCCGCGAAAAATGGTGCATGCAGTAATCGATCGCTGCACGCGTGCTGGTGATCTTTTCGGTGGGCATACCGAAACGATGCATCGATTCGGCAACGCGGCGTCCCAGTTCAATACCCGCCATGATTTGGCAAAACGCAACTTCGGAAACCGCACTGCTGATTCGTTTCAATTCACTTGGCGACATCGTCCGCAGGTTATCGATACGATCACCAAAATGATTGGCAATGCGTTGGCCTGCTTGAACCGCTGATTCACCCTTGCGTCCGGATCGAATGAGCACAGCGAGCAGTTCGGCAGTTCGCATTCGGTCTGCCCCGGCTGCGATCAGCCTTTCTCGTGGGCGTTCGTCCTTGGGAGTCTGCGTGACTTGGTCGCCCGCGATTTGGCGCTGGATCCAGTGAGCCGTGACAAAGTCATCGCCCGCGCGCCAGCAGAATCGCGGACCGTCATCGGCTCGAATCGTCTCTAACATGCCATCTTGCATCAGTTGTTTAAGCACCGCCGTAACAAACGCGGGCCTTGCCTCGCGGCATTGCTGCTGAATTTCCTCTTTCGTAAACTCGCCCAAGGAGCCAATCAATCCGAGAACTTCCTCATATTTTGCGCGGCGTTGCTGGTCGGTCCGAGAGAGCATGGGGTTGAATCAATTGCGTCAAGCGTGGAATTAACTGTCGCAGGGCACGAGAGCGATGGCTAAGTACATTTTTTACCGCAGCGCCAAGCTGCGCGAAAGTGAGGTGGTACTCGGGAATCACAAATAGAGGGTCGTAACCAAAGCCACCTTGGCCCGATGGGCTCATCGCAATCGTCCCGCGGCAAATGCCGGCTGCCTCCAATCGAATCTCTCCGGATGGGTCGGCGACGGCGATATGGCAGGTGAACGACGCACCGCGACGATCGACTGGAATCGCACTCAGTTCTTGTAATAGGAGCTGATTGTTGGCTTCATCATCCCCGTGTTTACCGGCAAAACGAGCCGAAAATACGCCCGGACGACCAGCGAGCGCATCCACCGACAGCCCGCTGTCTTCGGCCAGCACCCAGCGATCTAGATGCTTGGCCTGTTCGCTCGATTTTAATCTTGCGTTTTCGCCAAAAGTGTCGCCGGTTTCATCGACATCGATCGAGCCTGCGATATCAGCCAGCGAAATGAGTTGCAGGGACTCTTGAGGCAGCATCTCCCGCAGCTCAGCGACTTTGTGTCGATTTCCAGTGCCCAGTACTAGTTCAAACATTCTGACATTCTCAACCAAAGCCGGGCTATGTTTTATTTCATTCCGAACTTGTTACCGATGAACAGACTTCGCTTTGACTTCTTCGGAACCGTGATCGGAGTTGGACGAACATCAAAAGGAATAAACGCGATATGGTTGGCCACGACGCCAGAGCCCTTGTAATCAGGTGGAGGCGTTTGACCGCCTGCGCAGTATTTTTGCATGATCTGCCTGATCTCCGCATTGAACTGAAACTTTCCACCGGGCGCCTGTTGACCAAGAGATTCGAAACTTCCAATCGTCACCAAGCTTCTGTTTCGATCGTGAAATTGGTACGCCTCGACTCCCTCCTTGCGCAACTCTTGCGTCATTTTATCCGCGTTGGCTGCGCAACTGTCCATCCGTTCGCTGCTCGGTTCGAACTCCTTATCGCGAGTTCCATCGACAATCGCTCCCAATCCAGAAAACGTTCGTACAACAACGGTGTATTGCCCTGGATTATCTAGCAAGCTGTGTTCGACTTGGCTGTTTAGTTCCATCACAAACGAGTCAACTTCGGGGGCGCTGAAAAACTCTTCCGGCAACATCGGATTGGTCGTCGCGAAAGCGTTTGCCAACGGACCTTTTGGCTTCCCGGTACGCTTCATTAGGGTCTGCTGTAATTTGCGTACAGCAACCAGTGGATTATCGTCCTGGTTTGGAGCATTACCGCTGGCATCGCGACCGGCGTCGGTGAGCTGCATCGACTTGGGTTGCATGGCTTTTAACCGCGCCAGATCTTTCTTCAACTGCGGATGATCGCTGGAATCGTACTCACCGACAAGCACTGCATATGCTTGGTATCGGGATTGGTTCGCATAACGAGCCATGCGTCCATCGGAACTGCTGCTGGTCAACTTGCCGCCGAAATCGAACTTTTCTTCGTGAATGAACGAATGCAAGCCATAGTCTTTGCTCAGTTCGTCGGCAAGCTCTTGAGCTTCTTGTTTTCCAACTTCGCCCGCAAACGATGCCGCCAGGATCATCCAGGGGCCGTCGACTTCCGATAACTGGCGTGAACCTAATTTATTGACTGTTGCAGGGTCTTTTCCAAAAATCTTCAGCAACCCTGGAGGTGCCGCGTGCAGCCTCGCAGTGGCAAGGCCCAATGTGCAGGTCACAAGAATGATTGTTACGGTAAGTAGCCTACGCATCGCCATACTTGGCTCCGGCAACAGGTGAATTGGAGTCGACGGTTCGGACAAAAATTACCGTCAGCAACGGACCATAACAAATCGCGAGCCAAGATTGGAAGAGGCATTTTTGCGTGGGTAACAGTTCCGGGTGCATGTCAGGGTTTGCGAGGTCTTTTGACTTTCGAAAAACGTCAATAGGAGATTTCCAGTTTCTTGTGTTAAACTGAGCTGGCTGGTTGAGTTGG
>JAYVSE010000105.1:0-5573 GCA_043775635.1 Planctomycetaceae bacterium
AGGTTGGTTTGAGCGAGCGGACGAGGGGACGTTATTCTTAGATGAAATTGGCGAATTGCCGCTGATTGCTCAAGTGCGATTGTTACGTGTATTGCAAGACGGTTTCATTGAACGAGTCGGTGGGCATGTGCCCATTCGCGTGAACGTCCGACTGATTGCCGCCACTCACCGGGACTTGGCTGAGATGGTCCACCAAGGGAAGTTTCGCGAAGACCTTTGGTACCGAGTCAATGTATTTCCGTTGCTGTTGCCGCGACTAGCGGAGCGTCCTGAAGATATACCGGCATTGGCACGGCACTTTGCGAAACGAGCGTCGAACCGGTTTGGCCTCAGTTACGTTGATCCAACCGCAGACGACTTTCGTTTGCTTGCCCAGTACCCTTGGCCAGGCAATATTCGCGAACTCGGTGCCGTTATGGATCGAGCGGTGCTACTGGGAGAAGGCCAACGGCTCGACGTAGCCAAATCGCTGGGAATCTCACTCCCAAGACATCGACCGCCCACTGACGAACCAACGTTCTACGAAGTTACCCCTGAGCAGGATTGCGACTTGCCTCGCAGCAACCTGGATCTCAATTCATCGGAGTCAATCGCACTCGATGTCGTGATTAAGCGCCATATCGAACACGTTTTGGGTACCACGCGAGGTAAAGTCGAAGGCAGGCGCGGGGCTGCAGAACGCCTCGACATCAACCCGCACACCTTGCGCGCAAAGATGCGTAAACTTGGGATCGATTGGTCTCGATATCGGGAAATGCAATAAGACACTTCGCCAAACTGGGACGCAGTTGGGGTGCCAATGCATGAACTACTGATGTGTGGATTGACGACGGAGCGGTGAGCGCCTAATCGCCGTGCAATTTTCGCAAACGGCCCGACAGTCGCAACATCAACTGAATGCGTTCAAATTCATTCAGCCACTCTTGTATGACTTGCGTCAACAACGATTGATCAACCGCACCGATCCCAGTGGGACAGGACGGGCCAAGTTGCTTGCATGCCATGTCGCGATACTTCGCCAACGTGCGGTCGCCGTATCGACCGCATATGAAATTATCTTCACTGACAAACACGACTGCGGGAACACGATGACCGCCACAGGTTGAAACGACTTCGGCCAAATCTGTATCGACATCGCGGTCGAAATACCTCACACGAATCTTTCCGTGCTGGTTGGCAGTTGCGAAGTGATCAATGATCGGACATTGATTTGCGCAGTCACCACACCACGCACCTGCCAAAACCATGACTTTCATTTCACGAGTGAAACCAGCCAGCAATTCCGTCTGTGCCGTAGATAGTTTCACTTCTTGATGAACGTTCGCCCAGCGTTCGCAATGTGCTGCGGTTCCATACTTGGCAAGGAACGCATCGTATTCCAAGCCTGTTTCAAATTTTGTTCCGTAGTCCACCCGGTGCTCCTGTTTGCAAATTAGAGTTGTTGATGAGATGCTTCGCGGACGATGCGGACCAAGTGGTCGATATCGGCGGGTGTATTGTAAAGCGCCAATGAGGCTCGAACGGTTGATTCCAATCCGAATCGTCGCAAAATTGGCTGAGCGCAGTGATGACCAGAGCGGACTGCAATCCCTTCGTTACTGAGCGCATTGCCAATGCTTTCGGTGGAAACGCCATCGACAACGAAGGATAACACGCCGGCTTTCTCAACAGCAGTTCCAATCATCCGCAGATTGGGAATCTTGCTTAATTCGTTAGTTCCATAAGCCAGCAAGTCATGCTCATAGCGAGAGATGTTCTCGAGCCCGATTCGTTGGACATAATCAATCGCGGCGTGCATTCCCACAGCATCGGCGATATTGCCGGTGCCAGCTTCAAAGCGCATTGGGGCCGCATGATAAATCGTCTTTTCAAATGTCACATCTTGGATCATGTTACCTCCGCCTTGCCACGGCGGCATATCGTTCAACAGCTTTTCCTTGCCATACAAAGCACCGATTCCGGTGGGTGCGAATACCTTGTGACCGGAGAAGACGAAGAAGTCACAATCGAGTGCTTGAACATCAACTCGCATATGCGAAACGGATTGGGCACCATCGAGCAATACCGGTACATTCAATCGATGGGCCACATCGATCATCTCGCGCGCCGGCGTGATCGTACCCAGTGCATTGGAGACATGGGACATCGATACCAAGCGTGTTTTGCTTGAAAACAAACTCCGATACTCGTCCAACAAAATTTGGCCTCGATTGTCGACGGGTGCAACCAACAGTCGAGCCTTTTTCTCAGCACAAAGCTGTTGCCATGGAACGATGTTAGCGTGATGTTCCAGATGCGTGATGATGATTTCATCACCTTCGGAAAGGTTTCGTCGTCCGAAGCTTTGAGCAATCAAATTGATTGCTTCCGTGGTGCCGCGAACAAACACAATCGTGTTCAGATTCGGAGCATTAATGAAGCGGGCAACGGATTCTCGCGCTGCTTCAAACGCGTCGGTTGAACGCCGGGCAAGTTCATGGGCGGCGCGATGCACGTTTGAGTTTTCGTGCTGATAAAAATGGCTTAGCCGATCAATCACCGCTTGCGGCTTTTGAGTGGTCGCGGCGTTATCTAGCCAGACCAATGGTTTGCCATTGACAATCTCACTGAGAATCGGAAAGTCCTTGCGGACCAGATTTGCATCGAAGCCGCCTGGGCTGGGCTGTACCAAGTTGACGGGGGAAAGCGACGGCGTGAATCCGCGAGAACCGAAGGAACTGGGCGCCGCTGTCGTGGGCGTTACGCCCGTATTTCGCGCTCTCGTCAGGTCGCGCGCCGGGTCCTGTGGTGGAGCGTGCGCCGTGACCTGTGAAGTATTTGGTGCGTTCGGAGAGTAATCAAGGAACGCAAATGGCGAGGACGTGGACGACGCAATCGGATAAACCGGCGTCGACTTTACAAAAGCATGCACCGGAGCAGCGACTTGAGAGCGACCGACATCGACAGATTGCGGACGAAGAGTTTGCACGAAATCGGGCGAGTGGTTGGTCGCATTGGATAAATGACCAAATGGTCCAGGACCAAAATCATCGCACTGCGCAAACATTTCATTTGCGACGCGAGTGAGTTCAAAATCCGAGGGGAACCCAGGCGGCATTTGGGCACCGCTTGGTTCGCTTGGGCTGGCACCGTGTCGGTTGGACCCGTGCGAGCCCGAAAATTTAGGATTTTCCGTTCGAGGCTGGTCAGGCAGCCCTTGCAAAGATGGTTCAATCATAATGTTGGGACGATCCGATTAACGAACGGAATTGGAAGATTGAATCTTATAGTCGTGATAATGATCGACTTGAACATTATCAAGTACTCCCAAGGCGTCTTCGGTTAAGACCGCAACGGAGCAATAGAGCGAGACCAAGTACGAGGCGATGGCTTTGCGGCTGATGCCCATGAATCGCACTGACAGTCCCATGCCGCGCTCATTAGGCAGACTTGGTTGATATAAGCCGACGACGCCTTGGCGACTTTCGCCGACCCGCATTAGGATCACGCTGGTGGCGTTCTTGTCGATTTTGAACTTGTCACTTGGCACGATCGGTAAGCCGCGCCAAGTCAAGAATTGAGCACCAAACATCGTTACCGTTGCGGGGGGGACGCCGCGGCGTGTGCATTCACGAGCGAACGCTGCGATCGCAAGTGGATGAGCCAAAAAAAACGCTGGTTCCTTCCAAACCTTCGCGATTAAATCGTCAAAGTCATCTGGGGTCGGTGGACCGGAACGAGTATTGATCCGCATCCCTGGAGCAGCACTATTCAACAAGCCGTACTCTTTGTTGTAGAGCAACTCGCTGTCTTGCTTTTCTTTGATGGTATCGATGGTCAGTCGAAGTTGTTCCCCGATTTGATCATGCGGCACACTGTATAAATCGGAGACCCGTGTATGGATGTCGACAATCGTCGTAACTGCGCTGAGCATGTACTCGCGTGGGTTTTCCTCGTAGTCGACAAATGTTTCTGGCAAGTCACCTTCGTCGCGACGGGCGCAAGCAACCAGCACCCGAGAGGCGTCTTTCACTTTGTTGAGTCGATAGATACCCGCTTCAACACCAACCCAAGGCAGCAGCCTGGGCAGGTAGCGAGGAGTGATCGTCGACATCATCGGAACGGTTTTGGTCGCATTGGCGAGTTGTCGTGCTGCGACGTCGCTGAGCGCTAATTGAGTTGGCGTTGTGGCCATCAGGCTTCCTTTTTAGTGTATTTTAATTGTGTAATTGATTTGCATTGAATGAATTGATTCATTTTCAAGCGAGGCGAGTGATGCGTGTGACTAAATCCCACCCCCGTCATCAAAATGCTCCGTGCGAACTCGGGCTTGTGAAATTTGACTGCCAGCAGGCACGCTGCGCGTCAGCCACACATTGCCCCCGATCACGGATTTTCTTCCAATCGTGATCCGTCCCAGCACGGTCGCGCCTGAGTAGATCACGACATCATCTTCAATAATCGGATGCCGCGCATTCCCTTTGATCAATTGGCCGTGCTCGTCCACCGGAAAACGCACCGCACCAAGGGTTACACCTTGGTAGATGCGAACTCGTTGGCCAATGACTGCGGTCCCACCGATCACGACGCCCGTCCCATGATCGATGAAGAAACTGCCACCGATTTTTGCACCGGGATGAATGTCGACTCCGGTGACCGAATGGGCGCTCTCGGCAATCATCCTCGCAACAACAGGAGCACCCAGTCGATGCAACGTGTGGGCAATGCGATGATGGATGACAGCACGCACTCCGGGGTAACAGAGCAGGACTTCATCTGGGCTTTGTGCGGCTGGATCGCCTTCATAGGCGGCTTGAATATCGCTGTCCAGAGTACGTCGGATCGCCGGCAATTCATTGCAGAAAGCGGCTACGATTTGACGCGATATTTCCGAGACATCGATGCCGGATTGCGGGGCATTGAAGAACCGCAATTCGCAACGAATCTGTTCCCATAACGATTGCAAGGTCGTTTCCAACGTGTCGCCGATAAAGTACGCGACACCGACATCGCTGAACTCCGACGCACCCAAACGATTGGGAAATAGCGTGGCGGCTAGGTCATCAATGATGATTCGAATTGCCGATCGTGATGGCAGTTTGCCATTAGGACTGAACTGCCGCTGCGACTGCGTTTCTCGGCGAATTTCAACGAGCTCTGAAACGACCGCGGCCAAATCCCACGCCGGTTGAACCGACGACTCATGCGAAAACGCAACCTTTTGCATTGGACCATCTGCCTTAATGCAATGGTGCCAGCTTCGCTCCCTCGACTTTTACATCGGCCAACCGATGTGTCACGATTCGACTATGGTCGCTGCCAACCCTGTGAAATATGACTAATGAAAAGATCGACTTCGCAACAATGGCTGACCATCGCAGAACAACGATTGATAGCCTCTGGTTGACCAGTCGGACGCCTAAAAACTCCATGACTAGCAAATAGAACCCGAATCGTAATTCGCGTCAAGTCGGGCTGTTGGATGCGCGATGGCGGGGTGCATGTCAGGGTTTGCGAGGTCTTTTGACTTTCGAAAAACGTCAATAGGAGATTTCCAGTTTCTTGTGTTAAACTGAGCTGGCTGGTTGAGTTGG
>JAYVSE010000106.1:0-14422 GCA_043775635.1 Planctomycetaceae bacterium
TTTGGAACACTGCTGTCAGCAACTCAGCTCAATGCAACGTCAACCACACCGGGCTCGTTTGCTTACACACCGCTGCTCGGTACAAAGCTGAATGCAGGCACAAACCAAGATCTCAGCGTTACGTTCACGCCAACGGACACTGTCAACAACAATACCGTTACGAAGACGGTCAAGATCAACGTCGCTAAAGTTGATCCTGTTGTTACTTGGAACAACCCCGCAAACATTACGTTTGGAACACTGCTGTCAGCAACTCAGCTCAACGCAAGCTCAACCACTGCAGGTGAGTTCGTTTACACACCGTCAATAGGAACAATTCTGAATGCAGGAAGAAGCCAAGATCTCAGCGTCACATTCACGCCGAGCGACACTGCTAACGTCAACTCCTTAATCAAGTCGGTAAGCATTGACGTCGATTCGTCGGATTATGACTTCGGTGATGCGCCAGCGCCTTACCCTGTCACACTTGCGGAAAACGGTGCCCGACATCTGATTGGCTCCCTGGTTCTAGGTACTGGAGTCGCAGATTCCGATTCCGATGGAACCAATAGCGATACTGCTGACGCTGACGGAAGCGACGAAAACGGTGTGGATGCCATCACGTCGATCATTTCTAGCTCCGTTGCAACAGCGGCGAGTATGTCGGTTGTTGCGTCGGTCGCGGCAATGCTGGATGGTTGGATTGATTTTAATCGCGACGGAGATTGGCTCGACGCTGGCGAACAAATCTTTACTTCGACAAGCGTTGTAGCTGGGAAAAACATACTTAGCTTTACCGTTCCCGCGAACTCAGTTGCTGGCAATACCGCGGCTCGATTTCGGTTGAGCACTGCGGGGGCGTTAGCACCGACTGGCGCAGCCTTAGACGGCGAAGTTGAGGACTACATTGTTGCGATTCTTACCGGTTCGGTTGCCTCATCCCTAGACTTAAACTCGCCAAACGGCGAAGCCAAGGTCGTCGTTGAAAGCGGTAACCTTGTCGTCACGCAAGGTATAACGGTTTTATCTAACGTTCCATTGACGAGTTTTGGAAGCTTCAATCTCACCGGTTCTGGGCTCGATGATGTTTTTTCAGTCACTAGTCTTGAATCGCTCGTTGCCAAAACAGTTGAGTTTGACGGTGGGGCTGGCAACGACGTTTTGAAGTTGATTGAAGACGGTAAAGCATTTGACCTAACCGACACAAACATATCGCTGCTCGGCATTGAAGGTATCGATATCAGTGGCGGTGGAGCCAATGAGTTAATCGTTAGCGTGGACAGTATCAAAATGGCGTCGACCACAAGCGATACGCTCGAAATCATTGCTGACGCGGGGGATATGATTGTCTTTGGTCCAGGATTTATGATCGACACGCCAAAGTTCATTAACGGCAAGTTTACTCACATTATCCGCGAGAGCGTGGATGGCGGCACTGGCCGTGTCGAGCTACTCAATTCCAATATGTTGACCAATCCGTTGACGCCATTTGATGCTGATCGCGATGGAGAAATTCTGCCGATAGACGCACGGCAAGTTCTCGATGAGCTTAGTACGCGTGGGATTGGTCTGTTCGACTTGCCTACAAATGACAATGAGATCGGCGATCTTTACTTTGACGTCAACGGAGACGGTCGCTTATCGCCGCTGGACGCTTTACGGATCATCAATGCCGTTGAACGTTTGGCGCTTGAGGGTGGTGCAGAAGGGGAGGCTGCATCGACGAATGTTGATTCAAATCAGTTTAACGACCAACCTGACAGTCGGCGCCAGCACCAGGGTCCGATTGAGCTTGACAGACTCGGCTCGCCGAAATCATCGACACCGCTTGACACTCAAGCAGTCGCATCAGTCGACGATGCACCGATCAGCATCGAACCCACTGACTCGAAAGGTGACGATGAGTCAGACGAGTCGACGGAACTAACACTGCTATCAATGTAACTTCGCCGTTTAAAAAAATGAAAAGCATTTCGACCTGTGCGATTGCAATTGCGGCACTCGCTGCCCGACAACAAACACGTGATGCGGAGTCCTGAATCGCGGAGCGATGGCACTCGATAGCCAGGGGTGCAAACCCCTGGTCACGCAATTGCGAACGCGTCGTTAAGAATCGCGGAGCGATGGCATTTTCCGCCTCGAATGCCATCGCTCCGCGATTCCAATGCGTTTGCTGTGATACGACCAGGGGTTTGCACCCCTGGCTATCCAATGTCACAGCTCCGCTGTTGACCGAGTAGATGCGGCCCTAATTCCTGCGGTGGGTTAACAAGCTGTCGTGATAAGTACATCATGACTTGCGGTTTTTCAGAATTTCAATCGCACAGGTCGAAGCATTTTGCTGCGGTGCGACTGCAAAGACGGCAATAAGAAATCAAATCTTAAGCGTATTTCGCCCAATGAGTTCACCCGAATTCACCAAGACTCACCATCTCTCCCTCGCTACCGAACTTGGCAAAACCTCGCATTGTGTACCCAGAAGGCTCAAGATCCTTCCAAATCAATGACGAAAACAGTTTGGCGGTATCTAGGTCAAGGCATTTTTGCTGCTAATACAGGCTAACTCGATTTGATTCTTCGTTTTCGGTGGACAAAGACTTACCATGGCTAAGTACCAATCTCGTTGGCTAAATTCCCGACTTTTCGCATGGCTCAAGCCTACCGATGATTCTCGTAGTCAAAAGGGCCGTCGACGAAGTCGCGGGCGACTGCGGCGACCGTTTGAGCGACTAGAAGATCGCTCCATGCTTGCGGTGACAGTGACGTTAGATACAACGGATTTTCTGGCCGATGACCCTGATATTGTCATCGTGGGTACTGGGTTTAGTCCGATCGTCTCAGAAAATACCGTGTCCTTTAGTGATGGTGCTGCTGGAACCGTCATTGCGGCAACCGAGACCGAGCTAACCGTTGAATTCACAACCGCACCTGAAGCAGGCAACTTAACCGTCGAAGTTACCTCAGGTGCTGAATCAACTGCATCGCCGGTTCAAGTGGCCACCGTCGTGCCTGTCGTGACGCTCAGCGCTGCCAACCTTGCCGCCAGCGCATCGACAATGACGATTCTCGGATCTGGATTTGATACCACGTTCGGTAACAATTCGGTGACCTTTACTAACGGTGCAACCGGAAGCGTCACCGCATCAACGTCAACATCGTTGACCGTCAGTTTAACAGCACCTCCCACGAGCGCAGGTGATTTGGAAGTCACGGTGACGACCAACGGTGTGGATAGTCTTGCGCTGGTTAAGGTAGCTACGGTCGTCCCCTCCGTAACCATCAGCAGCGCTGATTTAGCGGCTGATGCCGCCACGCTTACGATTAATGGCTTGGGATTTAATGGCACGACACCCGGTAGCAATACCGTGACGTTTAGTAGCGGCGCGGTAGGGACGGTGAGTGCTTCGACCGCCACTTCGCTGACAGTTGACTTTTCCACGAAGCCAACGATCTCGGGCGATTTAACCGTAATCGTCACGTCCAACGGAAAAACCAGTGGAGCGGCAGCTAAGGTCGCAACGGTTTCGCCAGTCGTCACTGTGGATACAGATGACCTGCCAGCAAACTCATCGTCAATCACCATTGCAGGATTTGGCTTTAACACAATAGCAGCTAACAACACGGTTGCATTCAACAATGGTGCCGTAGGCTCAGTCGTGTCCGCAACCGCGACTTTGCTCAACGTGGTTTTTTCCACAAGGCCAACTACGTTTGGTAGCCTTACCGCTGAGGTCACTTCAAACAGCATCACTAGCAGCGTTGCGCAGGTTGCCACCGTCATTCCAACCGTAACGCCCAATCCCACGTTTCGACTTGCGACGAATGCAACCACTGTAAACATCAATGGGTTTGGCTTTAACGGCACAACACCAGGGAATAACACTGTCGCGTTCAACAACGGTGCGATTGGAACTGTGACGGCTGCGTCCACGACGTTGCTTACTGTCACCCTCTCGACGAAGCCGACCGTTGCCGGGCCGCTGTTAGCGACTGTCACAACCAATACTACATTGGTCAGCAGCGAGGTTCAGATTGCATCGGCGACGCCTGCCGTTTCTGCTAATGCTGGGAACACGCTGGGCGGTAATGCGACCCAAGTTTTTATCGTAGGTAGTGGTTTCAGTACAACGTTAGCTAATAACACGGTGGCATTTAGCTCCGGTGCCGTTGGTACGGTAACCGCAGCGACCGCGACCAGACTTACTGTGGAATTCACCACGAACGGCAAGCCAATCGCGGGGCCGCTTACTGCGGTCGTGACAACGAATGGCGTGAACAACGGTTCGGCAGTTCAGGTGGCTAAAGTTCGGCCAATCGTCACCAGCAATACCTCTGATTTGGCTGCAGATGCGTCGACACTAACCATCAGTGGCTTTGGCTTCGATCCTACCGCAGCCAATAATACAATCACCTTTACCAATGGAGCGGTCGGTGTCGTTACCGGTGCGACCAAGACATCGTTGACGGTGAATCTGACAACGAAGCCAACGACGGCGGGAAATCTAACAGCCGTCGTCACGGTCACAGACCCGATCACTAGCACGTCCATTAGCAGTGGCACTGCCATTGTCGTTGCCAACGTAACGCCCGTTGTCACCAGCAGCACTGCTGATGCGTCGATTGCCGCAGCAAACATTGTCATCGGCGGCTTGGGCTTCGATGCGGTCGCATCGCACAACATTGTGACGTTCGATAACGGAGCGATTGGCACGGTAACGACTGCAAGTTCTTCGTCGCTGACCGTAACATTCTCCAAGAAACCAACGACGGCAGGAATTCTCTCTGCCGCCATTTCGGTTAACGGCATCGCAAGTGGTTCGGAAGTACAAGTAGCAACCGTACGGCCAGTCGTTACGGCGAACAACTCGAATACAATCTCCGCCAACGGAACGTCGATCACAATCAATGGTTTGGGTTTCAGTACAACTGCTAACCAGAATACGGTTGTATTCAACAATGGAGCTGCTGGAACGGTTGGTAGCGCAACGGCAACATCATTGACGATCAGCTTGACGACCGCGCCAACGTCAGCCGGTGATCTGACAGCTATCGTTACTACGCTTGGTGCGAGTAATTCTGCAGCCGTCAAGGTTGCGACCGTAGTGCCAGTCGTCACGAGTAGTGCATCCAATCTCGAATCCGATGCAGAAACGATTACTATCGCTGGCTTTGGATTCGATACCCTGGCGGCAAATAACACGGTCGCATTCAGCAGTGGTGCCGCAGGTACCGTAACCACTGCGTCGCCGACGTCGCTTACGGTGACTTTCGACGACAATCCAACTTCGGTTGGCAGCCTGACTGTTGTCGTCACCAGTAACTCAGTATCTAGTGGAACGGCAGTTGAAGTGGCTACCGTGAAGCCAGTCGTAACGACCAGCGGGTCCAGCTTGGCCATCAACGCAACCACAGTTGCAATCGCTGGTGTCGGTTTTAGTTCGACGCCTGCTAATAACACAATTGTGTTCAATAACGGAGCCGTTGGTACCGTCACGACGGCGACCGCAACCTTGCTGAC
This sequence comes from Planctomycetaceae bacterium, assembly GCA_043775635.1. Classification (GTDB taxonomy): domain Bacteria; phylum Planctomycetota; class Planctomycetia; order Pirellulales; family Pirellulaceae; genus UBA6163. Next base: position 5,498 of record JAYVSE010000106.1, read on the forward strand.
CGTGAACCTCACCGTCAAGCCTATCGCAGTCGGCGATTTAACTGCCGAGGTCATTACGAATGGTCATTCAAGCGGTGACGCGATTCGTATTGCCACCGTCGTACCAGTCATCACATCGAGTACCACAAATCTACTCGCCAACACAGCGACGATTAACATCAACGGCTTCGGCTTTGACACTACGTCAGGAAACAATTCGGTCGTCTTAAGTAACGGTGCGGTCGGTGCTGTAACCGCTGCGACAGCGACGACACTAACGGTTACTTTCACAACCAAGCCTATCGCGGGTGACCTCACGGCATCGGTTGTGATCGACGGTACCAGCAGTTCAGCCATCCAAGTCGCCAGCGTCAAGCCAGTTGTGACAAGTAGCACACTCAACTTGGCAGCAAATGCGCCGACGATCATTATTCATGGCTTTGGATTCGATACGACTCCCGGTAACAACACCGTTGCCTTTAACAACGACGCCGTCGGTGCGGTAACTGCCGCAACTGCCACATCGCTTACAATTACATTGTCTACGGCACCGACCGATCTCGGTAACATGACAGCGATCGTTACATCCAATAGCAAATCTAGCGGTACGATTGGCGTGCAAGTTGCCAGCGTGATACCGGGCGTGACTCGCAATGTTGCCAATCTCGCTTTGACTGCGAACGAAATCACCATTACTGGCGCTGGCTTTGATTCGACCGCATTGAATAACACCGTTGTCTTCAACAACGGAGCAGTCGGAACAGTGACGTCCGCATCGGCGACTTCGCTGACAGTGAGTTTGTCGACGAGGCCTGCCGCCGGAAACCTAACGGCTGTCGTCACGACCAACGACATCAGCAGCGGCTCGCCCATTCAGGTAGCGACATTGTTACCGGTTGTCACATTAAACACATCGGCGACACTCGCTCCAGACGCGTCCACCGTCCTCATCAATGGCTCTGGTTTCAGTACAACGGCGGCTAACAACACGGTTGCATTCAGCAGTGGTGCGATCGGGACGGTGACGTCGGCGACGGCAACACGACTTACGGTCACGTTATCCAAGAAGCCGACCGCCGGAAATTTGACAGCCCGCGTCACGACGAATGGCGCACAGAACACCGCCGCAGTCCAAATCGCCACAGTCAACCCCAAAGTAACTTCCAGCACGACCAATCTTGGGCTAAATGGAACAAGCCTAGTGATCAGAGGCTTCGGCTTTGACACGACGGTTGGCAACAATAGTGTTGCCTTTACGGGTGCAGGAAGTGCAGTGGGTACCGTGACCGCAGCAACGGCAAATTCGCTCACCGTGACGTTCGCAACTCGCCCGACAGTAGCAGGCAACTTAAATGCGGTAGTAACGACTAATTCACGAACCAGCGGAACTGCTGTCAAGGTCGCAGGCGTTGTGGCTGCGGTAACAACTCCTGTTGCGGTAACATCCAGTTCCACCAGTCGGGCAGCGAATGTCAACACGACGTTGACTATCGCGGGAAGCGGCTTTAGTACAACGCCGAGTAATAACGTTGTCACCTTCAATAACGGTGCAGTAGGAACCGTGACTTCTTCGACAGCAACTTCACTCACCGTAACCTTCGCCACATTGCCGAAGGCTGGTGACCTAACCGCAATCGTCGCGACCAACGGTGTGCTAAGTGGCGCTGCCGTGCGCGTCGCCGCTATTACACCGGTGGTAACGTCGTCCTCGGCTGATTTGGCAGCGAGTTCGCAAACGCTCACGATCAATGGATTCGGCTTCGATCCAATACGCGCTAATAACAGGATTACGTTCAGCAACGGTGCTCGCGGTACCGTCACCGGTGCAACATCCACGTCCCTTACGGTCTCCATTTCTGGGCGGCCTACATCACTAGGCAGTATGACCGCTACGGTCACAACGAACTCGAAATCTAGCGGTGCTGTCCAAGTCGCGACGGTAAAACCAGCGATAACCACCAGTACAGTAGCCGTCGGCATCAACGCCGCGACGATGGTGATCAACGGTTTCGGCTTTTCAACAACCGCTGCCAACAACATTGTCACGTTTAACAACGGTGCGTTAGGAACGGTTACCACTGCCACCGCCACCCGCCTTACTGTGACCTTTGATACCAACCCAACCGCTCTTGGAAATTTAACGGCGACGGTCACCATTGGCTCTCATGCCAGTGCGGCTCCCGTTCAAGTTGCCGCCGTTTCGCCGATGGTAACCGTAAGTACGTCTAGCCTTTCGCCCAGCGATTCTACCATCACGATTGACGGAATCGGCTTCTCTACGACGGCAGATAACAACTCGGTGACCTTCAACAATGGAGCCGTTGGACTGGTGACGGCGGCAACGGCAACGGCTCTTACGGTCGCATTCTCGGTTAAGCCATCCGCTGGCAACCTCACCGCGACAGTCACTACCAACGGCATCGCCAGTGGCGCGGCAGTCCAAGTAGCTGCGGTCGGAATGAGCATCACAAGCAGCATCGCCAGCCTTGCCCCGAACGCAGCGACCGTCACCATCAACGGTGCCGGTTTCAGCGCAACGGCAGCTAATAACACCGTTACCCTAAGCAACGGAGCTGTCGGTACTGTGACCTCAGCGACAACGACAGCGCTGACCGTAACGTTCTCCAGCCAGCCCTATGCTGGCAACTTGACAGCAATCGTCATAACGAATGGCTTAAGCAGCGGCTCCGCAGTACAGGTTGCTACCGTCAGCCCCGTCGTAACGTCTAGTACCATCAATCTTGGTCTCAACGGAACAAGGCTTGTTATCAATGGATTCTGTTTTGATCCGACGATAGCCAATAACACGGTCGTGTTTAACGATGACGCGATCGGAACGGTCACGGCTGCGACAAAAACTTCGCTGACGGTGACCTTCAGTACGCAGCCGACTGCCACTGGCGTCTTGACTGCTGTGGTCACAACCAATTCGCTCGGTAGCGGAACTGCCGTCCCGGTCGCGGATGTCGTCGCAGCGGTCTCGGCGCCTGTCGTGACAAGCAGCACGACCAGCCGACTTGCCAATGCCAGCTCCACGCTCTCCATTGCCGGAACTGGCTTTAGTACCACGCCGGGCAACAACATTGTGACCTTCAACAATGGTGCCATCGGAACCGTTACCACGTCGACCGCGACATTGCTGACCGTGACGCTGGCTACGCTTCCGAAGGCCGGTAATCTGACCGCCGTCGTGAGTTCTAGCGGTGTAGTTAGCGGTTCGGCGGTGCAAGTATCCAAGGTTTTACCGGTTATCACCAGCAGTACGACGAGCCGGTCCGCAAGTGCGACAACCATTACGATTACTGGAATTGGCTTCGATCCAGTCGCATCGAAAAATCGTGTCACATTTAACAATGGTGCCCGAGGAATTGTTTCGGCAGCGACCGCCACGACACTGACCGTGACACTGCAAAGTCCTAAGCCAACGGCAGGTTCACTAACAGCGATCGTGACCACGAACGGTGCAGCCAGTGGTTCGACCGGAGTGCAAGTCGCCACGGTCGCGCCAGCGGTCACAGTAAGGACCACTGGTCTCGCCCGAACAGCCGCTACGATGGTGATCAATGGCTTCGGTTTTAGTACTACCCCAACCAACAATACCGTCGTATTCAACAAAGGTGCTCAGGGTCGAGTTACCTCCGCGACCGCAACGCAACTTACGATCACATTCGACACAAAGCCTGCTTCCACGGGTAGCTTGACAGCGGTTATCACTACCAATGGTCTGGCCAGCGGCGTCGCGGTTCAAGTTGCGACCCTGACCTAATAATTGAAATGAGGCGGCAGCGTCAAAAGCCATTCTTTTGTGCGATTGTTCAAACGAAATCTCTAGGGGCCGCATCTAATCGGGGCAATGGCCCCAAGCTACGTAGGATGGGACCATTGTCCCGTCCGGTCAAGGGAGCCATTCTCCGCATCACGTGTTTGTTGTGCTACTTCGCTGTCAATTTATGTGGAATGCCCTGATGGTCGATGTCAAAGGCCACTAACTCCAAATCAACATCGCCAGTCTTTGAAAGCGTCAATTTCGCTAACCAGCCGATCCAAACTTGTGGGTCGTTAGGGAAATAGTCAAACACAAAATTGCCGAGGCTATACACGATCGGTTTGCCTCGATACGTTTCCACCGTCTGTGTCACGTGCGGATGCGCTCCGATCACCGCCGACGCCCCAGCATCAATCATCTGACGTGCTAATTTGCGCTGCCATTCCTCGGGACGAGCAACCAGCTCGGGTCCCCAGTGCAGGTACGGAATCACAAAGTCCGCCTTGTACTTCTCGCGTGCGTTCTTGATGTCGGCTTCGATCAACTCAATCTGCAGCGGCGCGACGCCAGCCGTCGTTTCCGTTGCCGAATAGTGCCGCATGCCGAATCCGTTGTAACCCAAGAAGGCCACACGATAGCCTTTCCGATTCAGGACCAGCGGCTGACGGGCTGTGTGCAGAGTCCGACCGCCGCCGAAGTACGGGATTGCAGCAGTCTCGAGCTTTTCCAGCTCACCCACAAATCCCTCCGTGCCGTAATCCAACGTATGATTGTTGGCCAAACTGACAGCAGTGAAATGTTTCTTCAGAAGCGGCAGCGCTTTGTCAGGGCCCTTGAACACATAGTTCTTATGCTCGATGGAGCCCTTGTCGGAAATCACGCATTCAAGATTGCAAATGGCAATGTCTGCGGCCTTTAATTCTTCAGCGAACTCAGCAAAGGGATCGACCCCCGAGTTGACCGCATGGCCTGGGTCACCATCAAACATGACGTCGCCGCCGAAGATAATCGTCAAGCCGGTCTCTACCGGTGGAATCTCGGCGACCACCCGAAACCCTAAATTGGAGCAGCGGGTTCGCTCCGAGTTCCAATTCCGGAAGCTCACCCGACTCCAAAGCGGAACGGAGTTCCAAGCACCACCACGCCGCACACGCACACTTCCCGCCTCCGGGCCTTGGGGATCGTCCAGCGGAGATTCCGCGTAGTAGGTTTCGCCGAACCAATCGTTTGTCCACTCCCAAACGTTGCCGTGCATGTCATGCAAGCCCCATGCATTGGGCGGATAAGATCCCACGGGTGCAGGAAACTGCAGCGAGCCATCCTCGGGAATCACCAGATCTTGAATATGGGCGAAGTTGGGATTGATGCGAACATCAATCGTCCGAGAAATGGAACTCAGTTGATGGATATCATCGAAACCGCTGTAGCGATGTGTCGTGCCAGCACGACATGCGTATTCCCACTCAGCTTCCGTCGGCAATCGGTAGTTTGCTCCTGATTTCTCGGATAGCCATTTACAATACTGCGTCGCGTCATTCCAAGTCACGTTGAGTACCGGGTGATTCTCGGTTTGCTCAAATCCAACGCTTCTCCAGTCGTAGCGAGTTGAACGTCCCTCACAGACTCGTTTTACTTGATTAAACCCCCAACCACCTGTACCATCGCGTTCGGCCTCGGTTCGGTAGCCTACCTCCTCAACGAATTGCCGGAATTGCCCGACCGTGACTTCCGTCTTACCCATCAGGAATGGTCGCGTGATCCGAACGCGATGTTGCGGTAACTCATCCCGAAAAAACGCTGGCTCATGTGAATCTTCTGGAAAGGCTGCTTTGATGGCAGCCTCTGATTCGAAGCTCCCCATCAGAAACTCGCCCGCAGGAATCCGGACAAGTTCCATGCCGATGGCATTGCGAACCAATTCGGTCGCAGGGAGATCGCGATTCACCTCTTCCGCGATGGAGCAACCGAGCGAACAGATAACCCAAATCGCTACCGAGATGGATCTTCGCGAGCAACGAAGTTGAGACAATGCAATTCCTGCCAACAAACAAGGGGGAAAAAGGAGAACCTCCTTCTAGGATATTCCACGCCAACTCCGTAGGGAAACTAAATCTTACGTATTCGATAGGTCCAATCTCCATAGAAGGGGGAGCGTTTTCCGTACTCGAAGGAGAAAAATCTCGCACCTACTGCGTTTTCCCAGTCGATCCACGGTTCGGTCGGGACCGCGATATAGGAGTGGAGTGTATCGGCAAGATCAAGCGAAATTAAGGATCGGTAGATCGGTCCGATCAATTGTATATGCGCAGGAATTGTTCCTTACGCCAACGGCGTAAAACAACATAGCCCAGGGTTAAAGTCGTCAATCACGGAGGCGATTGACGCTGCAACCCTGGGTACGAAAAACGACCCCCAAGGCCGCTTCTCTCTGCGATTTTGGCGGCTTCGCCGCCAAAATCGCAGAGAGGATGCGTAGGCGAACGTTACCCAGAGTTGCGGCTTGGCCGATATCAGGCAAGATATTGTTTTGTTGATTCGCGATCTTCAGCGGTGTCTCAAGTATGACGTCAATTGGCGACTCGTTGAGACAATACACCGTCTCAATAGCCGGATTGTGCATATGCGCCAGCCACTGGATATAATTTGCGTCGCGACGCAGATCAGAACACTTGATTCCGCCTTGGTTTAAGAATTTATTTATACTTCAACTCTCTCCACGAACCCTCATATACTTTGTTAAACTCATCTTTGTCCTTGACCATTGCTCGGTCTGCGTACAGCCGTATCGAAAAAGGAAATAGGCAATTCTTCAATTCAATGAACTCGTCATTGCTTTGGATCTCGGTGTACAAGTGCGGAAGTTTCTTCCCATTGTCATGTTTTTCAATCCAATCTCCTCCAGCAGCTCGCATAAAATAGCCGGTGGCATAACTCCAATAGTTTCGGGGAATTGCTATGTTTGAATGATTGCCTTTAGAATCGCGAAAATGATCAAATTCGGCTTGCAACACCTTTGCCTTTTCGATTTCACCCTTCACCGTATGAGATTTAACAGCTAAAGCGTACGCCTCATCAACTTTGGATCGTGCCCTTCGAGTCGCAGATTCATACTGCTTCAATTTCCAGGAAGGCGGTACAACTCCTTCCAATATGAATTTATTCTTCTCGCCGTCGAGTCTTTCGTAGCCCTTGAGGTCTCCAGCCTGTTGAGCGGCCAACAGCTTCTTGTCAATTTCGGTTACAAGTGCGGCATTGACATCGTCGAGCGTCTTGTTGTATTCGTCCATAGCCATAGAGATATCAAAAGAAACAACCTTATTTTCTTGACCGTCTGTGCACGAAAGAAAAGCATTGGATAATGCAATTGCAATGATGAGGTTTCGAATTTCAGTTACCATCGTGAATCTGCCCTCGCTCCGAAATGTTTGCCGAAAACTGTTCGACTGTCGTCGATTTACAAATTCGATAAATTAATCGTTTTGTCGTCAAGTCAAAAGCCCTTGCATTCGTCTCGCTAAAAATCGGATTGATTAAAAACTCTCGCTTCAATGAATGCCTCCAAAGTAATTCTATTTGAGGAATAGGGCGTTCGGCGGTTTCGCCACGACCGTCCCACGAAATATTTCAGTCAGCATAAGCGTAGTCCCTAGCAATATGCAAGCGACGAAGTAAGAACCAAATTGTACACTTGCAATCGCGGGAATACTAAGTCCCCACGGCAACAATATTGCAATCGCAAGAATTCGTGTAAGCATTAACGAAACTGACCGCCCGGCATGATACCAAATGTGAATCTTGCAAACCGGACAATAGTGTTTCGGTCGTTTCCGTCCAAAGATGGGTATACGCAACGCTGCAAAGTAGCAGTCGGCGATCTGAGGTTCGCTGCACGCAGGGCACAAGTGACGTGGCTTAAGTGAGATCAGCATGAAAGTTGTCCTGCATGATTTTCAACACACGATCGTTATCAGCGTCAGCAGGAATGCTGAGAATTAAGCACGGGCGAATCTTCGCGACCATGCCAAGATCAACGATCCAACAATCACCGCGTATTGGTATCGTTGCCATTTTCTTCCTCTGCGTCCAGCATTTGGAACAAATCGTCCGCGACGGACGTTAAGTCTTCACCGGAAAGGGCGGTGTCGGGCAAAACCGACGTTCGGCGCAATAATTGCGTGACAAATTTATGCTGCTCGGTAGCGGGCAGAGTCTCAAACGTAGCTAAAAGTTGGGATGCAGTATCGGACATCTTGAGTTCCTTTTGGGCGTAGCCTTATTGTAGCACAGCGTCGAAACGATGCAAAACGGGCCAGTCTTGAGCGAAAACTTCGTTACAAACAAGGATGATCTACTTGCACTTGACCGAAACGGCTGAGGCAAACTCGCGCGAAGAGATCAACAAGTTGTTCGGCAAATTTTCCTGTCGTAAAATTTTCCTGTCGTCCCTGGCATCAATGGGGTCCAAATTCCGCATTCGGCAGACAGCAAATCAACGGACCTGGGTGTCAGGCGTTGGGGCCGTGAGCACCAGAATACGCCGACTGAGCGAGTATGATTTCAAAAGCAGTTCACAGTGGTAGCAATCGCGTATAGGATACGCAAACACAGTTCAATACGCGAAACGGAAATTAGTCCGATGGAAATCAATCTGGCACCAGCCCAACAAGCATTGATCGAAAGTTTAGTTTCTACAGGGCGGTTCAAATCCGTAGACGATGTAATCACCGCAGGAGTTAAGTTGTTGGCGACTTCAGAGTCTCTGCGACAGAAGGTTCAGTTCGGAATTGACCAAGCTGATCGCGATGAAGTTCACGATCACAATACGGTATTTGACCGACTGCGGGCATTGGCTGCGGGAACTAGCAATTGACCAAACCCTTCTACACCAAGGCGGCAACTTGCGATTTGGTAGAGATTTTGGAATACGTCGCCCGTGATCGCGCGAGGCGATCAACCACTTCGAGAGCGCGGAATTGCGAGCTGCGGTGCACAATCTTGTTCCACATTCCTCGTTCAGCCAAGAAAAGTCAGTAGCGGAGCGGGAGGGCGCGGGTACGGAGCGGCGCTGGTGTCCAGGCTTTAGCCCAATACCGCTAAGTTAAGACGCAAATTGTTTCCTTGAAGTTGAGCTTGAGAGGCGGCAAATTACGGTGTTCTTCCTTCTTCTTTGGCCATTTGCT
>JAYVSE010000107.1:0-17733 GCA_043775635.1 Planctomycetaceae bacterium
GGCGTAAGCCTGCGGGCCATGGACCAAACTCGATCATACCAGAGTTCTACGCCGTGAACGATAATTTAGCGGAATGGCGCGAGCCATCCGGTGCCTCAAGCTTCAGAGAGACCGGACGGCTCGCACCGTACCGCTATAACCGCTGTCCAGCTAACATCGGTTGCCGACATTGATCAGAAAGGTGCGGCAGGCTCGACCGTTTCAGCAGGCTCGCCAAGTTCATCCGGAGCACCGGGGCCACCAGCACCGGGGCCACCAGCACCGCTGAATATCATCATCATTGGCACCATCATTTGGCCCATCGCGAAATCGAACTCTTGCTGCGATTTGGCAGCGATGAGCGGGTCTAACATCGCATTGGCTTGCTTTACCATGGAATCAAACATTTCCTTTGACTGCGGATTGTTTTGCGTCATTGCTTGAGCAGACGATGCGCTGGCGACTAGCTTCTCAATCAGAGTGTCCTTTTCCGCTTGCCATTGCTCAGCAAATTCTTTGGGCAACCAACGATTGCTGTAACGCACCATCTCCGTTGAACCGGTTGTGCCATCTTGATTTGGCCATGAGATCGTGCCAGTGCTGTCGTCGGTTTGCTTTGCAACGATGCCGTTGATGTATGGATCACGCAATGCGGCTGGTACGATTTTTACAAGCGCCTGAAAGTGGCCGCCGATTCGCGGTAAGTGATAACCCAGGAAGTTACTAAGCGATGTGTTCACAATTGCATCAGCGTTTCGCGCGATTTCTGAGTATTCAAAAATTAATCCGACTGCGGGATCATACCCCTGCTGAATCAAAGGCATGAATTGGGGAGGTGCTTGTGAAAGGATCGGTGATTTCAGGATAAACGTTTTTTTCGTGACAAAAATTTCTGTCAGTTTGTCAATCACGGAAACTGCTTCGTTGCTCATGTTCATGTTACCGCTGATGGCGGGACGAAGCGCATCGCGTGTTTCATTGCTGTCCATCGTTGCTCGCAAATCGTCCGGCAGTGCAAACCAAAAAACATCCAGATGACCCGCCAATGCCTGATTCCGAACATGGTCCAATGTTTCCTCCAGCGTTGCTTTTTCGGGGAACGCTGGCATTGGCGATAGAATAGGAACCGCTGGTGGTGTGAACTTTAACTCGCGTTCTCTTGGTTTGTATGCCCCCTGAGCCGTCGTGGCCATGGCCGGTTTTGAGCCTGCATATTTACCGCTTGACGCTGGGTTGGCTTTACTCTTTTCGTAGTGGGCTTTCGCTTGAGCGCGGCTTTCACGGCTGAGATTCCCAATGGGGATGTTGACGGTTTTGCCATCTGATTTTCGCAATACGACGTTCTTGCCGTCGATGCCCTCGTACTCAGCTTCGAGCTTAAACTTTCCCGTCGCATCAGACCAAGTCTCAGCACTCGCTGAACCTGCCACGAAAACGCTTGGTATCAACCCAGTCGCAATGGACAACAACGCCCGCAAAAAGCCAGATCTAAAACTCATTTCATTTCCTCAATTTGGTAAGAACGAAAGACCAAGTGTATCCTGTGGTCGGGTACCGCTGTGTATTGTGGCCAGAATTAGCACGATTACGCGGAGCGGCTTAAGAGTCCTCTAAGTGTCTTTAGATTGACTTCATCCCATTCGGTCCCAGTTTCCTCGTTGATCCCTTTTTCCGTTTCTAAGTAACCAGGGACCAATGCGAGTGGTGAATCGTTTAGGATTCGCCGAAACGCATTAATACCGAGTGCTCCGTGGCCAATGTGTTCGTGTCGATCGACGCGGCTGCCAAGCGGCTTTTTGCTGTCGTTGAGATGTAGCGCACGGACGGCATCTTTCGGCAATAAATCGTGAAGCTCTTTACAAAATGAATCCAATCCTTCCGCCTCATGGACTGCATATCCGGCGGCAAATGCGTGGCAGGTATCGATGCAAACACCAACGTGCTTCTTGACTTGCTTGTTTTGCTTGGTGGCCAATTTCAACATCTGGCTGAGTTGATCGATGCGGTGTCCAAGGCAAGTGCCTTGTCCCGCAGTGTTTTCAAGCAGCAAACGGCAATGTGTTGGTGAAACCCGCTGCATCGCTTCGACGACGCCATCGGCGACGCGAGCGATTCCTTCGGCCTCCGTAGACTTGGTAAATGCGCCGGGATGAACGACAAGTCCTGCAAGATGCAATGCTTCGCAGCGTTGCCATTGATCGACAAGGGCGTCCACTGATTTTTGATACAACGCATCTGCTGCGGCGAGATTGATCAGGTAAGAGGCGTGGGCGATCGGATGGGTCAAGCCAGATTTTTTCCAGCTTTCGTGCCAACTGCTAATCGCACTATCATCGAGAGGTTTTGCGAACCACTGTGATGGGCTGGAGGTAAAAATCTGGACCGTGTCCATTTTTAACGCGACGGCGGCGTCGATCGCCTTATACAGCCCGCCCGCGATCGACATATGAACGCCAAGAATTGCCATCGTGCATTGCTTAAGACAAAAGAAAACGGTAGGCGATGAAACCGACAAGGCAACTACCAACGGTCGCGGCAACCACCACTCGAATGATTGTCGATTGATGCGTTATGATACGATCGATCAAGGCAATGATCGATGGTGCGAACAACGCGATCCCATAATCAACCGGCGAGATTTCCGCGTAACTATAGAATCGTCCCGCTGCGATCATCGTGGTCGTGAAGAGGGCACAAGGAAGTATTAGCGCAGCAGTTACATGCAGCCTTCCCGCAACGGCAAAGATTGCGATCACGGACGTTGCGGCGATGGCTGCCAGACAGGCTTGGGCCAACGCACTGTACGCTGCGGCACCGATCAACATCGGACACGCCAAGCCAGCGAGTAGCACAAGCGGAAGCCAACGTTCCGCATTGCGTCGTGCCATACGATACAGTGCCCATGTATTAAAAATCGTCGACATGGCCACCGCCGCGATCCAAGTTTGATGAAGAGGAAGCATGTCGCTCCAGCCGTCACCGTTGGGCATTGCCAGCGAGGCTGCTGCGATTGCGATCACGCCAACCAACACCCACAGACCAGGTCTATCGCTGCCTGCTTTTTCACGGCTGGACGATGCTGACATCGGCATGAATTGCGGTGAGACGAGGACTGCAGCGGCAAGCGTTGACCAAACGATCTTTGGCCACGCGTCCTCGGGCCAAAGTGAAAGAGTTCCCGAAGAGTAGATTCCTATACAAATCGCAAACCACCACGACAATGCAATGATCGCGGATTCCATCGAAGGGATGGCCGCGTTTTGAAAGGTGACAGGGCTGTCATTCGCGGAGCGAATGACGCCACATGTTGATTGACAGGCAAGCGAACCGACCACTGCCAGCGCCGCCGGAGCCAAGACACACCATTTGAAAATCATCAGATCCATGGGCGAAGCTGGGCTGGGCAAGAGGATGCGGTGCGGGCAATTTTGAGGACCGGCGACTAGCGGGCCATTGATTTAGTTGTGGTTTGAATTTTAGCGTTCGAATCATAACCCGAATGCGTAAGCGAGGGATCGCAGTGATCCCTCGCTTACGCAGCGGGTTACTAAATCAACAGCCCGCTAGCGATTGAAAATCAAGAGGGCCGTAACGTCGACATCGTTACTGATCTTGCCTTCGCCATAGGTCATTCCCCAGCGAGTGCGATCGATCACAAACGTTGCAGCGACTTCGATCGTTTTTTCATTAATCGCGACTTTGCAGGGAATTTCAATCTCCGCCGTTTTGCCAAGCAGTGTCAAATCGCCTTTGATTTTGGCATTGCCCTTGCCATCGGTATCGTCTTCACCGACCGAAACGCCGGTAGATTTAAATGTGATTTTTTCATGCTTGCGAACATCAAAAAAGTCGGGGTTCTTTAAATGATTGGTTAGCTTTTCGTCATCCGACCATAGGCTATCGGCTTCGATTTCGATTTCAAGTTTACCGTTCTCGGGCTTTTCGAAATCAGCGATCGCTTTGGTCGTAAACTTTTTGAAGCCGCCCGTATGCTTGCCATCGGATTTCTTGCCGACGAACTCGATTTTGGATGTCTCCGCGTTTAGCTCAAGCGTTTCTGCGGCTTGCAGGGAACTGAAGCAAACGAGCAATGCAGCGATGCTGACAAATTTTGTGACGGTCATTGATGGGTTCCGATGTGGTTGAGAGTTTTGCAAAACAAAAGAGTTTAGTGTCGAAAATCAGCAGTAATTGTAATTCTTTTAGGATCGACCAATCAATACGTGGGATAGGCTTCCAGCCTGTCAACCGAGAAACGACAGGCTGGAAGCCTATCCCACGTCAGTCTTTTAGCGACGTGCGGCTGCGTGTTTCAATCCCAACCAAGCGCCGTTCGCATTGCTGCTGGCAACGCATTGTTGGATGAAGTACATGCCTTCGACCCCGTCATAGATGTTTGGATAGACAGTGTTGCGGCGTTCAAATGATCCACCTCCCCCGCGCACTGCCATGGCATCAAACGCGGACGAATAAACATTGGCGAATGCTTCGAAGAAGGCTTCAGGGTGACCAGATGGCAATCGACAGGCGGCTGCACCGCTGGCGTTCATATAGGGCGCGTTAGGATCTCTGGTATAGATTTGATGTGGCTTTCCGTTTTGACGCACAATCATTTCGTTGGGGTTTTCCTGTCGCCATTGAATCGCGCCTTTCGTGCCATCGATTTCGATGGACAAATCGTTTTCGCGTCCATGGCTGATCTGGCTTGCAGTGACAGTCCCGAGTCCGCCGTTTTCGTAGCGAATGATCGCGGTTCCATAGTCATCTAGCTTGCGGCCTTCGACGAACGACTTGAGATGGCATGAGACAGTTTCCGGTAACAGGCCGGTCATGTACCGACCAAGGTTATAAGCGTGCGTGGCGATATCGCCGAACGCACCGGCAGCACCGCTTTTGGTCGGATCCGTGCGCCAAGCCGCCTGCTTCTGGTCTTCGCTTTCAAGTTTTGTGCGCAACCAACCCTGAATGTATTGTGAGCGAATCGCTTGAATCTCGCCAAGTTCACCCGCCAGGATCATCTCGCGGGCCATTCGGATCAGCGGGTAACCTGTGTAGTTGTGAGATACGGCAAAGACGACGTCCGAGGCTTCGACGGCTTTGAGCAAGTCTTCGGCTTGAGCGAGGTCGAAGGTCATCGGCTTGTCACAAATGACGTTGAAGCCAGCCTGGACTGCTGCTTTGGCAATCTCAAAATGCGTGTGGTTCGGCGTCGTGATGCTGATGAAGTCGATGCGATCACCGCCGGGAAGCTTGCTTTCGGCATCCAGCATCGTTTCGTAGCTGCCGTAGGCGCGATCTGGGTTTATGTCGTAACTCGGTGCCGACGCTTTGCTGCGTTCCGCATTACTCGATAGCGCCCCGGCAACGACCGTCGCGCGATTGTCTAAACAGGCGGCGACGGAATGTACACGTCCAATGAATGACCCTTGGCCTCCGCCAACGAGGCCCATGCGAAGCTTGCGATTAAGTGGAGCGTTGATGCTCATTTGTTTTTGGTCCTGGCGTGGTGAAAATTAGTTTGGATTGCTAAGTTACCGGCAGCACTGCATTTTGGGCAGGATGCAATCGTAAATCTCCGCGATCGTGTCTACAATGGTTCTACTCTGAATTGCCAAGCACCAGCCAAACTTCCGCCGAACTTGAAAGCACATCAACCAAGGACCCGTCCATGACCGTTTTATCTGCTGTCGAAACCGATTCATCGCTTCCCATCACTGAACATTTGGACCAAGATTCACTCCCACACGGCGGGGCGTGCTGTACTATGAGTGGGTGTGTGGTTCGTCGCTCGATTTGGGGCGTCGCTGCCGTAATTGTGATTTTGGCGACGCTTGCCATTGGCTATTTACTTGGTTCCGCCAAAAAAGTTAGCCAATCAACTCATTGGCAAATTCCTTCGACCATCGATGCGTCAACCGCCGTTTCAAGTGAAAAATACTCCATGGCTACGGGGCCGGTTGGCGACGACGCCGAAGGACTGTTTGTGCTCGATCACAACTCCGGACTGTTGCAATGCAGTGTCATGTACCCGCGAATTGGACAGTTTCTTGGTTTGTTCACCGTGAACGTATCCGATACGATAGGAGCTGGCGCAAAGGGTGGATCCTTTATCATGGTCACCGGACTTGCTGACTTCCCCAGAGCCAGCAATCGCGAGATCGGAGCCAACATGCTGGTTTACGTGCTTAATACGGCGACAGGAAATTATGCAGCATACGCGGTTCCGTTTGACCGGACTGCCAGTACTGCCGGGCGACCGCAGCAGGGTGTAATGATTCCGATGGGAACAGGTCAGGCCAACCCAGCACCCGTTCGAGATCCCGGACGCTAACGAGCTGTTTGTTTAACATGTACGTCAGGCTTTCCAGCCTGACATGGCGAAACTCGCATCAGCCTAGAAAGGCTGACGTACATAATTTCAGGACAATTTCTGTAGTGGGATAGGCTTCCAGCCTGTCATTTTCAACCGGCAGGCTGGAAGCCTATCCTACAAATTGGTCGCACAAGATGATTCTCGCGGGCCAGTTTGCTTCGGAAGAAGACGTCCAGCGATTCTATACCGAAGCCGCAGCGGCGGCCCTGCTTGATCACCCCGGCATCGTTCCGGTGTATGAAGTCGGTGAGCATCAAGGGCAACACTTTTTCTCGATGGGTTTCGTGGAAGGCACGAGTCTTGCGGCGCGCATTACCACTGGTCCGTTACCACCGCGCGAGGCGGCAGGACTTTTGAAGTTGATCGCCGAGGCGATTGCGTATGCTCATAGCAAAGGAGTGATTCACCGTGCCTTGAAGCCTGCCAACGTTTTACTAGACAAGCAGGGCACACCGAAAGTCACGGACTTCGGCCTCGCCAAGAACATGGAAAGCGAGAGCGGACTGACTCGCACTGGGTCGGTGATGGGAACTCCCAGTTACATGCCACCGGAGCAGGCCGGTGGTGCCAATGATCAAGTCGGTCCGCGCTCGGACGTGTATTCACTGGGCGCGATGCTTTACTGCCTTTTGACTGGTCGTCCACCCTTTCAAGCTGCCAATCCACTGGACACGCTGCTGCAAGTAATGACGACGGAGCCTGTGCCGCCACGGCAGCTCAATCCGCAGATACCCAAAGATTTGGAAACGATCTGCGTTAAGTGTTTACAAAAGGACGCATCGCGTCGCTACGAATCGGCATCCGCATTAGCGGCTGACCTTGGGCGTTATCATCGTGGAGAACCGATCCACGCCCGGTCGATCAGCCGCAGCGAGCGCACCTGGCGCTGGTGCAAACGCAACCCCGTGGTGGCGAGTCTGCTTGCTGTGTCGGTGACGCTGTTGCTGGTGTCTTTGGTTTCTCTGAGATTGGCAAAGCGGAACTTAGCAAAGCAGATTGAGCAAGCGAAGGAAGCGTCTACGGCCCTCCTCAGTTACGCCCTTGCCGAATACGAAGCGGCACGATTTTCTAACAGCACGAATATCCTCACCCGTGCCTGGAATCTTCGACCCGACGACGATCCTATCAAGGAACCGTACGCTCGCGTGATTGTCGATCAGTTGACTCGTGGTGGTCGGTCGTGGATAAACCTACCGCATGAAGGCGACGTCCTTTCCGTGGCCTTTAGCCCCGACGGAATTCGCCTAGCGACTGCTTCTGGTCAAAGCGTGAACTTTTTTGATGTCGAACAGGTCGTACCGAATGATTTGCCTCGATTTATCAGTAACTTCACAGACGCGTCCAATTCGTCGCGTCCGTGGGATGAAGAGTTTGGACGCAAACTGATTGCCCTCCAATCCAAACGAAGTTTACGTTATCGGCAGTCCACTGCGATTAAAGCGGTTGCAGACAAGAATTGGTTCGTAGCGAAGTTTCATCTTCCCTGGCTGATCGACCATGAACCGAAAAACCCTCGTTGGCAAGCATTACTTGAAGAAACCAACGCTGCTCAAATGAATGCAGCACCGACCGTCGATGCTGTTGTGCCAGACCAGCCAAAAGAATCGATCGAACAGACGAAACATTGACAGGTAAAGTCAGTGACGTGAGGATCAGTGCTGGTAAAGACGCTGCCGCTCTCTTTATTGAGATCGACAAACAAAACACCGTGATCGTGATGATCCCGCCAGCCGTTTACGCAGCCATTACGTCCGCAGGCACCGTTCTCAGTGCTGACTCATTGTTAGGAAAAACGGTTCATGCCACAGGCAAAACGGAACCGTACACAGGCCGCAACGAAGCCTGGAAAAAGATGCCGCAACTGACAATCGACAATGCCGACGCATTGCAAATTAAATAGGAATGCATTTGGCGTTGTCATCGTATTCTGTGAGCCGATGGCGCTAGCCACGGGCCTCGAATGCACGATGCTGATCTGTAGGGCCCGACGCTAGCGCGTGCGGCTCACGGATTGGACTTCGCAGCCTGTAGGAGTGCAACGGATTAAACGCCATCGAAGTGCTCGATGGCAAGCGTGCTGAAGAGGGTAACTCAACGTTAGTCAACGCGAATCTTCTGACTTAGAACCAACGATCAAAAATCATCGTGACGGTCATTGCCAACTCCGTTGATGCTTCCGTGGACGGTCGCGAAGTCATCAACTGGACAGGGGACGCTGCTGCTTTATCCGCCATTCACGAAACACCCAATGGTGAAGCGATGATGCTGCGCAGCTTCTTTTGCCGCTATCGCATTCATCAACTTTCGGTCGAACCGCTGATTGACAAGGAGAAAGCAAGCTCTGGTGACTAAGTGAAGTCTGCAAGTTTCCAAAAGAGATATGCTTGACTACCATCCGCGATGCGTAGGACGTCGATTCCATGAGGCTGGTATCGAAAGATAATCACCCAGCGCTTATACGAAAAGAGTCGGATATCGTCACCTAACTCTGGAGCTTGCGTTCCGATCTTCGCGGTCGCCGATAGTTCGGCAAGCTTTTCACACTCTGCAATGAGTTCGTCGATTATTAAATCGGCGAGTATGGGACGACGTGAGGTGAACGCGATTTGAAATGCGATCTCCTGCAGGTCGAGTTCGGCTGCGTCGCTGCGCCGTACGAAACGTTTCAATGCTTGATCCCAAAACTGGCCAGACGTTCTCGAACCGCCAATTTCGTCTTTTCGGCATCGAACTCCGCGACACGTCCTGCGGCAATGTCGTCATCCGCCTGCTGGACATCACGACGCAACCTTTCAGTCACGCTTAGCCGATGCTCCAACGCCGCGAGTGCTTCTCGAAGAACCTCGTCTTCATTTTGAAAAACTCCGCCAGCCACGAGAGAATTGATGCGTCTCGAAATGTCGCCAGGTATCGTGTAGTCCATCTCTGTGCTCCTATGGTCCTTACTAAGGTACTCCAATACCTACCTACAAGCAACGCGTTATATTGCGTAGCGGCCAAAGGGCGGGGCATATTTGCGGGGGCTAGCGAACGTTCATGGATATCATGGTGGCGTGCCGGTGGAACAACATGGTCAACCGTCGGATCAGGTCCACGCCTAAGGTCAAACATGCAGTGAGGGGGAACTAAATTAGCTTGGGAAAACTACCTTATCGAAGACTTCTGCCGCAGTGAGTTGGCAGTCAATGGCTTCAAGTTCGACTTTTTCAACTAACGATTGGCAGCTTGTCAAAACCCAACTGCCATCGGGCTTGCGCGAAAAGCAATCGATGGAATGTCGATCCTGAGCTACCAAAACATAATGCTTCAAACTGGGAATGGTTCGATAGTGTTCGAATTTTTTCCCTCGATCGTAAGCTTCGGTGGAATCCGAGAGAACTTCGACGAGCACGACCGGGTTCAGCAGCACATCGCCACCAGTGGATTCTAGCTGAGGCTCACCACAAACGACCGAAAGGTCAGGGTACGTGTATAAACCAGTAGCCTCAATTCGAAGCTTCAAATCACTCGGGTAGACTCGGCAGGGCTTTTTCCTGAGTTGCTCTCGAAGGCTGGCACCGGCGTTGAGAACAATCAAATTATGATTGGCCGATGCACCAGCCATGGCAAACATTTCGCCACGAAAATACTCCGACCGAAACTCGGCAGACTGCTCGCGATGCAGATATTCTTCGGGGGTTACAAAATGCTTTGGGACCGTTGACATGCGATGCGTTCCTAAAATATCCGAATCAATTCAGCTCCGGCGATTGTAACCGTTTCACGTGGAGCCCGCTTTGCCTTCCTGCGTTAGGTCAACGAATGTCTAGTTCAGTGTTGATCTGACTGGCGACAGTTCGATCTCGCATTGCCTGCGACTTATTCGCGAGGCAATGGAGTAGAATGGTGATGTAATGTTAGCAAGAACCTGTGGTTTTGGAAGCAAACGCGATGCTGGAAGCCTTGGCAGTTTATCCAGATCGCCGCGATTTGAACCACGAGTATCCCGATCTTGAGGAGGAAGATATTCGTCACGCATTGGTTTACGCGGCCACACGTCTTGACGACAAAGTCCTTGAACTTCATGGCGCTTGGTGAAGTATTTACTCGATCAAGGTCTACCTCGCTCGACCGTTGAATATCTCTGCGGAATGGCAATCGAGTCCGACCATGTCGGCAATCTTGGAATGGCGTCAGCAAGTGCTGAGGCAATCTTGGACGAAGGCCGTGCTGACGCCCAGACACCGGTATCACGCATAGTATCCCACGCATAAAGACGTCTCGTCCCGGCCCCGTCAAAAGCTGCGCCCCAGTTTACAACCACCCCCCCCATTTGGCTATGAAGTTCAGAAAAGAACGTATTCGTGTCGAACGTTCATCGATATCATGGTGGCGTACCGGTGGAACAACAGGGTCAAGTACAATTGTATCAAAGCAGCGCTCAATGACAGCCAGCCCCAATCCTGACGATGAGACGTTCGATTTTGACGATGTGACGATTCCACCTGTTGACAACCTTGCCGGTGGGGCTAATCAAGGCGATGGCGTAACGCTACCAGGTGCAACGACTGGTGAGTTTGAAACGCTGCCGCCGGATCGTACGGCGCCGCTTGAGTCTGCTGTCGGCACCAGGGTTCGGTACTTTGGTGATTATGAGCTGTTGGCAGAGATCGCTCGCGGTGGCATGGGCGTGGTTTATCGAGCCAGGCAGAACAAGCTCAACCGCATCGTTGCTCTCAAGATGATCCTCGCGGGCCAGTTCGCTTCGGAAGAAGATGTCCAGCGTTTCTATACCGAAGCCGCAGCGGCGGCACTGCTTGATCATCCCGGCATCGTTCCGGTGTATGAAGTCGGTGAGCATCAATGACAACACTTCTTCTCGATGGGTTTCGTGGAAGGCGCCAGTCTTGCGGCGCGCATTGCCTCCGGTCCCTTGCCACCGCGCGAGGCGGCCGCGCTGTTGAAGTTGATCGCTGAGGCGATTGAGTATGCTCATAGCAAAGGGGTAATTCACCGTGACTTGAAGCCAGCCAACGTTTTGCTTGACAAGCAGGGCGTACCGAAAGTCACGGACTTCGGTCTGGCCAAGAACATGGAAAGCGAGAGTGGACTGACGCGCACCGGGTCGGTGAAGGGGACACCAAGTTACATGCCACCGGAGCAGGCCGGTGGTGCGAATGAGCAAGTCGGTCCGCGATCGGATGTGTATTCACTGGGCGCGATGCTTTATTGTCTCTTGACCGGTCGTCCGCCGTTTCAAGCTGCGAATCCACTGGACACGCTGCTGCAGGTAATGACGACGGAGCCTGTGCCGCCACGGCAGCTCAATCCCCAGATACCCAAAGATTTGGAAACGATCTGCGTTAAGTGTTTACAAAAGGACCCCTCGCGTCGCTACGAATCGGCATCCGCATTAGCGGCTGACCTTGGGCGTTATCATCGTGGCCAACCGATCCATGCCCGCTCGATCAGCCGCAGCGAACGCACCTGGCGTTGGTGCAAACGCAACCCCGTGGTGGCAAGTTTACTTGCTGTATCGGTGACACTGTTGCTAATGTCACTGTCGTCCTTGCGAGCGGAGTCGCAACAGCGAATGAAAGCAGTCGCTCAAACCGCAAGGCGCGGAGTCCAAAGCCCGTGAGCAAGTAGCAAAGCAGATTGAGCAAGCGAAGGAAGCATCTACAGCATTGTTCAGTTACGGCCTTGCCGAGTACGAAGACGCAAGTTTTACTAACAGTACAGCTATCCTCACACGGGCCTGGAAACTTCGAGCCGATGACGATCCTAGCAAGGTGCCGTACGCTCGCGTAATTGTCGATAAGTTGACTCGTGGTGGTCGGTCGAGGATAAACCTGCGACATCATCACTTTGTCAGTTCCGTGGCCTTTAGTCCCGACGGCTCACGCGTGGCAACCGCTTCGTTGGAATATACGGCACGGCTATGGGATGCGCAGACAGGTGCACCACTTGGCGAGCCGATGCGACATCAAGGCATTGTCAATTCCGTGGCCTTTAGCCCGGACGGAATTCGCCTGGCGACTGCTTCTGGGCAAGGCGTGACTTTTTTTGATGTAGAACAGATCCTACCAAATGACTTTCCACGATTTATTAATCATTTCACAGACGCGTCCCATTCGTCGCCTCCGTGGGATGCAGAGTTTGAACATAAGCTCATTGCCCTCCAAGCACAACGAAGTTTACGTTATCGCCAGTCCGCCGCGATTAAAGCGGTCACAGACAAGAATTGGTTCGTGGCAAAATTTCATCTCCCCTGGCTGATCGAGCATGAACCCAATAACCCTCGTTGGCAAGCGTTACTTGAAGAAACCAACGCTGCTCAAATGAATGCAGCACCGACCGTCGATGCTGTTGTGCCAGACCAGCCTTAGGAATCGAACGATCGAGCAGACGAAACATTGACTGGTAAAGTTAGTGACGTGAGGATCAGTGTTGGTAAAGACGTTGCCGCTGTCTTTATTGAGATCGACAAACAAAACACTGAGATCGTGATGGTCCCGCCAGCGGTTTACGCAGCCATTACGCCCGCAGGCACCGTTCTCAGTGCTGAGTCACTGCTGGGAAAAGCGGTTCATGCCACAAGTAAAGTGGTCCCTTCTCCTGGTGCGCAATGGAATATGTGGACGGAATCAGTATCTTGGAAATGATTGAACTCATTGGCGTAAACGGTCGACTCGATTGGCGAGAAGTCTATCGTGTCGCGGTGCACATCGGCCGAGCGTTTGAGTGCGCCGAAAAACACAAGATTGTCCATCGTAATGTCGCCCCCGAGAATCTCCTCCAACGCAAGAATGATAAAGTCGTCAAGCTTTGCGATTTGTTGCCTGCCAAAGCATTTGAAGGGTCTCCAGCGAGGCAAATCACTGTTCCGGGACAAATCATTGGAAATCTTGGATACATGGCACCGGAACGTTTGGTTGACACTTCTCAACTGGACTGGCGTTCGGATCAATATGGTTTAGGAGCAACGTTGTTTGCATTGCTTACATGGCGCCCTCCCTTCGAGGCGAACTCATTACCGGAGCTGATCAAAGCCATCCGAACCGAAACCGCGAGGTTTCCTACCGAGGTGGCCCAAGAAGGCAACGCAAACTTTCTGAAAATTGTTTTAAAGATGCTCTATAAGGAGCCGAAAGAGCGATTCGCGTTTCCCAATGAATTACTACGTCGACTCGACGAACTTGGGAAGCAGGCGAACGTCGATGCCGATCTGCCGATTAACATTTAGCTCGAATCTCTATTTTATAGTGCCAGAGTCGCAGGGCAGCTTTGGGGTGAAGACAAGGAGAAGAAGTAACGTCATAATTAAACCACGATTCACACTGAACTAACGCGCCCCCTGTTGCCTAACGATGAACCAATCGCCGCCTGCTGATTCGCCAACACCCTTTGGATCGTTGACGCGAACAGAATCGACAACGCCGACAAAACGAAAGCGATTTGGCCTGAGCGGGCTTGGCGTGATTGTGTTGCTGGCACTTGCCGGTGCGGTGCAATATCGCGACCTGGGCAACGATCGCTCCATTTCTAACGCGGCCTCCATCATTTTGTTGGCTGTCGCTGCGCTCGTCGTGCTGTCGATTGTTTTTCGTTTTCTGACTCGGCGTTCATCTTGGTTTCTCGCGGGTATTTCCACCGCTCTTCTTGTTGCCTTGCCTTTCGCAATGTTTCGCTTCAAAGGTTTCAGTGGAGAAATCGTACCTGTCTTCGAATTTCGATTTAAGTCAAGCAAGCAGCCGAAAGAAGTAACAGCTTTGACCGGCGATACGCTACCGCAAACAGAAACGGCCATCACGTCCTTTTCACAATTTCTGGGAACCAACCGGAATGCGATTGTGGAGCCAAGAGAGTTTGCCGTTCCCCATGGCAATGAGGAAGAAATGTGGCGAACGGCTGTGGGGGACGGTTGGGCAGGATTCGCAATACAAGACAAGTATTGTGTTACCTTGGAACAACGCCAGCAGCGAGAATGCGTTACCTGCTATCGACTCGACAACGGCTCGCTGCTTTGGATGCATGAAGAAACGGCGCGTCACCAAAATCACCTCGGTGGTATCGGTCCGCGATCAACACCGACCATTGCGGGTGATTTTGTGTATGCGCAAGGTGCGACCGGGATTGTGCAATGTTTAAAGCTCGCCACCGGTGAATTGGTATGGAAGCAAAGTCTGTTGGAACTTGGCGGTTGGCCGCAAACAGCAGCCGAAGTGTCGATCAGTTGGGGACGTTCGGGTTCGCCACTGATAGTCGAGGATTTGTGTGTCATCCCGTTTGGAAGACCATTGGAAGCCGAGCCCACTGCACCGCTCCTGGACGGTCGTAGCTTGATCGCGTTCGACGCAGCGACGGGTGAACCACGCTGGACCGCTGGCGGGGACCAGATCAGTTATGCCTCTCCTGTCATTCTAAAATTCGGTGATACTTTGCAAATCGTTTCGGTGAATGAAGCAACCGTCACGGGGCACAATGCAACGGACGGTAAAGAGCTTTGGTCGCTTTCCTGGCCAGGGCAAAGTAACGGAGGAGCGAATTGCGCGTCTGTCGTACCGTTTGGTGTCGATGCTTTTTTGCTCGCCAAGGGCTATGGCATCGGCAGCGGACTGTTTACCGTTGCCCTCGATGGCGAACAATGGGAAGTCAAAGAACAATGGAAGAGTCAACGTGTGCTTAAGACAAAATTCACCCATGCCTGCGTCGATGACAACTATGCATACGCGTTATCCGATGGGACTCTTGAATGCGTGGACATGAAGAATGGCAATCGATTGTGGGCACAAGGTCGTGGGTCGCGATACGGCCATGGCCAAATGATTCGTGCCGGTGATTGCTTAGTCGTACAAGCCGAATCCGGACAGGTCGCCTTTGTTGCGGCGACGCCGGACGAGTACAAAGAGCTAGCGACGATTGATGCCCTGCAAAGCAAATCGTGGAATGTCCCCGCAGTGGCCGGTCGTTACCTAGCGGTTAGAAACGATAGGGAAGCTATCATGTATCGTTTGCCCGCAAAGTAGGTTATTTGACGATGACTGGTTTTCCGAAGCTTGATTTTCTGGTGATCGCACCCCATCCCGATGATGCCGAGCTTGGCATGGGTGGCACCATTATCAAAATGGTTGCGGCAGGTATGCAGGTAGGAATCCTTGACCTGACCAACGGCGAGCCAACACCAAACGGTAGCGAGGAAATTCGTCAACGCGAGACTACCGCAGCGACGAAAATCCTGGGTGTCGCCTGGAGAGGCAATGCGGGGCTGCCCAACCGCAGCGTCGAAGCAACATTGGATGCTCGCGCCATTGTCGCCGGTTACATTCGACTTCTCAGACCACGATGGCTGTTCGCTCCGTACTGGCAAGACGCACATCCTGATCATGTCGCCGCAACACAACTTGTCGAAGCGGCAAGGTTTTGGGCCAAACTCAGCAAGACCGACATGCCGGGAACGCCGTATCATCCCGAACGCATTTATTACTACTATTGCATTCACTTGCGTTTGGCGATCACGCCAAGCTTTATTATCGACATCAGCGAACAGTGGGACGCTAAAATTGAATCGATCGTTGCCTACGAAAGTCAATTCATCACGGGGCGTGACACCGTTTGTCCGACGTTACTTGACCGATTTCGCGACGATGCTGCGTACTGGGGACGCTTGATCAATCGCCGCTATGGCGAGCCATTCGCAACCAGAGAACCGTTGGCCCTGGAGTCGCTCCGCGATTTGTTTTGATGACCAAACCATTTGCCATCGTGCGGCAAATAAGCGTCGCCTTTCGCTCCGCGAAAGTCGCGTTTTTTCGTTCTTTCGCGGAGCAAAAGACGACAATAAAAGACGACACGATCCTTACGAGTAATTTCACATTTACCTGCCTTTCGGAACCTATGCATGTTGTACTCAAGCTTGCGATACTACGTACCAATTCATCTGTTGCTTTTGTCAACAATCTTGTTATCTGCCGCTGAACCGAACAAAGTGAATGACGGCTTCACCGTCTCAGCGAAGGATTGGCCATGGTGGCGAGGGCCAGATCGCAATGGCGCAGCTTCCAAAGATCAGAAGCCGCCGACTGATTGGAACGAAAGCAAAAATGTAGTTTGGAAAGTTGCCTTGCTGGGCCGCGGACACGGCTCCGTTGCCATCATGGGAACGCGTGTTTTCCTGCAGACCGCTGATGAGTCCAGCGGTGCGCAGCTCGTGATTTGCCTGAATCGAACGAATGGTAGTCAACTCTGGTCGACCACGGTTCATCCGAACGGCGGCATGCGCAAGAACAGCAAATCGACCGCTGCATCGAGCACGCCCGCTTGCGACGGCGAACGTATTTTTGTGAATTTTCCGAACAATGGATCGCTGATAACCACAGCCCTGGACCTCAAGGGGAACCAACTGTGGCAAACCAAAATTTGTGACTATGTGGAACATCAAGGTTACGGTTCATCCCCGGCGCTATATCAATCGCTCGTCCTGGTTTCCGCTGACAACAAGGCCGGGGGAGCGATCGCGGCTCTGGACCGTAAGTCAGGAGAAATCGTTTGGCGGCGCGAGCGACCTGAATTGCCAAACTATCCATCGCCGGTTGTGCTGAATGTCGCGGGGAAAGATCAGTTGGTCATGACAGGCTGCGATAAAGTATCGAGCTTCAATCCGCTCAACGGCGAAACGCTTTGGGAAGTCGACGGTGCGACGACGGAGTGTGTGACGACGACCGTTACCGATGGCAAGCATGTTTTCTCCAGCGGTGGCTATCCGAAGAATCATATGTCCGCAATCTTAGCCGACGGAAGTGGCAAAAAAGTTTGGGAGAATGATAGCCGGCTATATGTTCCATCACTCGTTATTCGTGACGGTTTTTTGTACGGAGTTCTCGATGCTGGAATCGCAGTTTGCTGGAAAGCGGACACCGGCGAAGAGATTTGGAAGGCTCGCTTGGGCGGGAATTTTTCGTCTTCACCGGTTCTTGTCGGTGACAAGATCTATGCGACCAATGAAGGTGGTGAAACGTTCATCTACCGCGCTGACCCGACTAAGTTTGAGCAATTGGCTAAATGTAAACTTGGCGATGAAGTTCTGTCGACGTTGGTGATTTGTGATAGCCGCATCTATTACCGCGCCGCATGGCAAGTCGATGGGAAGCGAGAAGAGTTTCTCTATTGCTTGGGTAAGTAGCTTGCGTTGTGGACATTGCGTCCAATGCCGTGCCCCCTGCCAGCTTAGCCCGACGGCGACAATCGCAACGCCGTGACGGATTTTTCCTCAGCAAATTGAACGGCTTTAGCGGTGCGGCGCTAGCCCAATGCCACTTACTTTATGGCTGATCTGGGGGTAATTCTTCTGGCGTGTCCTTCTTTTTTCCGCGAAGTGACTTTTGGAATTTGGTTGTCTTGGG
>JAYVSE010000108.1:0-18897 GCA_043775635.1 Planctomycetaceae bacterium
AACTCAACCAGCCAGCTCAGTTTAACACAAGAAACTGGAAATCTCCTATTGACGTTTTTCGAAAGTCAAAAGACCTCGCAAACCCTGACATGCACCCCATGCTGCCCGCTGCGTCTTCGTATCGATCCCGCCTTGAATCGGCAACGTGTTATCTGTCGTTTCATCGGTGTAGTTACCTCGCAAATTGCCTTGCTGATTCATCGCTAACTGCAGGATCAGTTGTGGATGTTGCTGCTCGTTTCGAACCATCGCGAAGACACCCAAAGGCACCCATTTGTCCTCGGCAGTTGTCTGCGAATCGGCGCCTGCTTGGGCCAAGTCTGCGGCTTGCTGGCTGAATTCCTCGGCCGTGCCGATGTTCTCGCCATCTAAGAGCACGTTGCCGTCCACGCACGTGACGTTACTTCCATAGCTGTAAGAGACGGGCGGATTGTCGCCGTAGCCAAAGTGCTTTGCCAATCCGCTCCATGGCGGGCAAGTCCAAGCGGCATTGGCGGACCATCCAGCCGCAGTCCATGCCCCAGCATGCGAGCCGTACCAATCCGCACCGTAAAGATCGTGGCGGTTGAAGGAGCTTCTCACCTCGTCGTAACCTGCTGTCGCCCCTGCGGCACCTGACATTCTGGGTTGATTGCGTTCCGCGAGTGCGGCTCCGGCGGCAGCACTATCAGCGCCCGACGCTTTTGGTGCGTTACGGTTCGCGGCAGCAGCGCCAGCCGCAGCGCCTTCAGCGCCTGATGCCTGTGGAGAATTTCGATTGGCAACAGCGGCGCCTGCGGCGGCATCTTCTCCGCGTGTTGCTTTGGGGTTGTTGCGGTTTGCAGCGGCTGCGCCGGCAGCCATTCCGTCCGCACCAGAGGTGGATTTGGGCGAGTTGTGATTAATCGCAGCGACGCCTTCCGCGTGTTGTTGTTGATTTCCAGCCGGTGGCTTGGCTTCGGACCAGTTTCCGCCCGGGGCATTGCCACTGGGCTTACGAGCTACAGGTTTGCCGCCGGGATTACCTTGCCCATTACCACCGGATCGGCCAGACTCTGATTTCGCGCCTGGTTTGCTACGATCATTTTCTTTCTCACCGCCCTTGCCACGCCCTTGTGCTTGCACAACATTCGAAAAGGCTAGGCACAACAAAACGCCCGCCGCCAAGCTGATAAATTTTCGCATCATGGTCAGATTTCTTATAGATTTGTGGAAGCGACGGGGACTTAACCATCCTCTCAGTTAGTCAAGTATACCACATCGGCAAAGTACGCGTTCTTCTAGCTTCATGAAATCCGGGCTAATGCTTGGATCATGCCAGTTGACCTGCTCAACAGCTTATCCTATCAACGCAGTGCCAATGTGTTATTCAACGACGTAAAAAGTGAATTGATCCAATGAGTCAAGACAAATCGTCAGTGACAACTCCTCACAAGCATCCATGTCGTAATCGCAATCTGCATCAGACGGCTGCGATCTGGTTGAGTGGATTGCTGCTCACATACTTCGCGATCGCTTATGTGCTGTTGCCGCTGGCTTGGTTTCGTTATGTCGAGCGACATCCTGCGTTCGACGAAGCGCCTAATATCACAATCACGAGTGATGACCACCCTGGGGATCCGCTGAACGTAGGTTTGATCGGAACGGAGGAGCAAGTGAAACAGCTTTTCAAGGCCGCAGGGTGGTACCGTGCCGATGCGCTTGGGCTGCGCAGTGATTTGAAGATTGCCGCCGATACGGTGCTAGAAAAATCTTATGACGATGCTCCCGTCAGCAGCTTGTTCCTGTTCGGTCGCAAGGAAGACTTAGCTTATGAGCAACCTGTCGGTGGCGATCCGAGCAAGCGACATCATGTTCGATTTTGGAAATCGGCGAAAGTTGATCAACATGATAGACCGCTGTGGTTCGGGTCAGCGACCTACGACAAGCGGGTTGGACTGAGCCATACAACCGGCCAGATCACCCATCACATCGACGGTGATATCGACGCGGAACGTGAACACTTATTTGGTGATTTGACCAAGACGGGTGAAGTGGTCGATGAGCACTTCGTCGACCACTTTCAGAAGGTCGACAAAGGATTTAATGGTGGTGGCGATGAATGGCACACTGACGGTCGCCTGAGGATCGGCACGGTAAAGCTGGCGGCGAATTAATTCGCTAAGTACGCATCGAAATTCACGATACCTATTTGCTTGATTCAGACTGTGCTTCAAGCTCTTTCAGAAGCTTGCAACGAGCGCGAGAGAGTTGACTGCGTACGGTGCCCGACTTCAGGTGCAGCGCAGTACCGATTTCTTCGTACGTGAGACCATCTAACTCTCGCAACACTAGAATTTCCCGACTCTTGGAGTTTAACTTCGCCAAAGCATTCATCACTTCTTGTTTTGTTTCAGCCCGTATGCATTCGCTTTCTGGGGAGTCATTCGGATCGATCGGCTGCCAAGTACCTTGCTCGCTCATACTGTCGATCGAGGCAGTGAAACGGCGTTTTCGGCACAAGGTTCGATGCGTGTTGATCGCAATACGAAACAACCAAGTCGAGAAAGCCGCACGCTGTCCAAAAGTGTTGAGCTTCAGATAGGCTTGCACAAACGTTTCTTGGACAATTTCTTCAGCGAGATCTGCCGATTTCGCGATGCGGAGCATCGCCGAATACAACCGCTCCTGGTTTCTCGAAACCAGCTCGGAAAAAGCACCGTGATCTCCGTTCAGAACAAAAGCGATGAGAGTGCTCTCATTCGTGGTAGAAAGATAGTCAGCAGTCGTCGTCGTTTTTGCGTACATGGTCTGGCTCTTGATAATGTTTTAAGTTCGGTTTGAATGGCTTATGATTGTTACGCGATATTGTCGGCCAGGATCCGCAAAAGAATTTTGGATAAAAACCGTCAGAACTCGCCGACTAAGTAACCGTCCGGAAACAAAGTACGTTTTTAGCGGAACGGCGCGAGCCGTCCGGTATCTAGGAACCGGAGAGCTCACGCTCTTCCGCTACGATTGAAATCGGGAAGTTATTTCGGGACTATTGCCAAACCGCTTCAAAACCATAACTTACTGAAATCAACCCATGAATGAACCGCCGTCCACAGACATCACTTCAGTTCTTAGCGAGTTGGCGCGGGGCGAGGCGATGAAAGCTGAACAGTTGATGCCGCTGGTGTACAATCAGTTGCGAGCCCTGGCTGGTAGCATGCTTCGGCAAGAGCCAAGTGAAATTACGCTCCAGCCGACAGCCCTGGTCAATGAGGCCTATCTCAAGCTCATCGATCAAACCCGTGTTGACTGGAAGGGTAAATCGCACTTCTTCGCCATCGGTGCGACGATCATGCGACGCATTCTGGTTGATCATGCGAGAAGCAAGCAACGCATCAAACGCGGTGCAGGGCGGCATCGAGTCGAGTTGCACGAAACCCCCGAGTTGTCGATGCGAGACAATGAGGACGTCATGGCGGTGGATGATGCCTTAAAAAGCTCGATGCCGTCGATCCGCTGCAAGCCAAAATCGTCGAATTGCGGTTCTTCGGCGGTTTGACCGTGACTGAAGTTGCCGAAGTCTTGAAAATATCCAAACGTAAAGTCGAGTATGAATGGAAGATGATTCGTGCATGGCTACGGCGTGAACTCGGCGAAGAGGAAATGCCATGAATGCAGACAAACATGCTCGTATCAAGACTATTTTTTTCGATGCAATCGACCTTCTTCCAGAACAACGTCAAGCTTTTGTTGACAAGGCATGTGGCGACGACGATACCATCGCACATGAGGTCAAGTCCTTATTGCGAAATCACCACGATGGAACCGTTTTGGTGAAACTGGATTCGACTTCGAACCGATCCAGTAAGGATTCTTCACAAGTGATCGCTGGCCACTCACGTTTGGAGAAATCGATTGCAGCCCCGCCTGAACCCAAGTTAGTCATCTCCGAACTATGGAATGAAAACCGCGAGCTGCTACAAAAAAGATTGCGGATCTTCGCAATGATTCTCGGGCTAATTGTCGGTTACTCGTTTGTCGTCAAAGCTCTTCAACCTACACCGTTGTTTGGGCTAGCTCTTCGTATGCTCTGTTTGACGATAAATATTGCTTGCTTGCGTTTCTTGGACGCTGGAGACGGGCCACTCTGTTGCAATTACGTCTCCTGGAAGTGATCATTGCTGTGAATATCGGTTGCTTGATGGTGGTCTTAGACCTGCAAGAAATGCATCTGTTATCAGCAGCAGGCGACGCTTCGATGATCACGAGTGCCGCGCTCTGGAACTACATTTTATGGTCAATGTTGATACTAACCTATGGAATATTTATCCCGAATACATGGCAAAGAGCGGTCCTATTGCTATTGCCGATAGCGAGCATTCCCTATGCGGTCGATTTTACCATTCAACGCTGGTATCCCGTGGTCGCAGAGAGTTTGCGACATGATGATTTCGGCCTCCCATTGCCGCTCCCTTTCATTGCCGCCGGTATCGCAGCCGGTGCAGCCAACGTCATTCACGGAGCGAGGCTGGCTGCATTTCGCGCCCGGCGTCTGACGCAATATGAATTGATTCGAGAGATTGGCGCCGGCGGCATGGGCAAGGTCTACGAAGCGCAGCACGTCATGCTCAAGAGGCAGTGCGTCATTAAGGTCATTCAGCCCGAAAATTCTCGAGATCCCGACGCCTTGATCGATTTTGAACGTGAAGTACAAGCGACCTCGAAATTGACCCATCCACATACGATCGAGATCTTTGACTTTGGCCAGACCAGCGAGGGGCTATTCTTCTATGTTATGGAGCTGTTGCCAGGCACCAATTTGCGCGATTTAGTCGCCGAGTTTGGACCGTTACCGCCATCGAGAGCCATCTACTTTCTATCACAGATATGCGGGGCGTTAGAGGAATCGCATGGACTCGGACTGGTTCACCGCGATATCAAGCCAGCAAATATATTTGCCAGTCAGCGAGGTGGTATTTTTGATTTTGCTAAACTTCTGGACTTTGGGCTGGTGCGTCAGACGGATGGTGAAGCGGTTCCCAATCGTCGGCCTAGCTGTCGTACGGCGGGCACGCCCGACTATATGTCACCTGAGCAAATCACCGACTACGCCAACATCGATTTGCGAAGCGATATTTATTCGTTGGGCGCCGTGGCGTATTTCTTACTTGTCGGGCATCCACCTTTTCCGCGACCAACCAAACTCGAAGTGCTTTTAGCGCACATGAACGACGCCGTGATTCCACCATGTTCATTGAGGCCTGAGATCGGTTCAGAACTCAGCCAAGTTGTGCTCAAATGCCTCGAAAAGTCCCGCGAAAATCGATTTGGAAGTGCGTTCGAGTTGCTCGCGGCTTTGAGTGCTTGTTCGTTGTCCAGTGGTTGGAGTCAAGAACAAGCTGCCCAGTGGTGGTCGCTGAATAAACTGTGAACCGTCGAACTGATATCCAGCTTCGCGACTGCAAGTTAACTAATTACTCCGAGTCTAACGAAAATGTCCGAACCACTTTTGAATATCCACAATTATCACTCGCCAACATGTGGCGATCCACCGGTCATTCATGACGGAGAGAACTGCAACTACATAGGCTATTTTGAAAACGCGTTCCGTGAACAATGGATCTTCACACGTGACCGCAAAACTGGAATCGCACTGCTCCGTGGCGGCGATGTTGGATGGAATCAGAGTTTCAATGTGACCGACGGGTCAATCGGAAAACTCGTGCTCAATCAAGACGAGTCACGATGGCTCCAATCATGCCTAGCTGCAAGTCGACAATAGTATTCTCAAGGCTGAGACGATGCGTGCTTTACGGGAGGGCGAAGCAGATTGACATGTCATGGGTAGTGGATACGTCAGTGTTAGTGGATTTGGCGACCGGAGACCCGCTGTATGCACCAGCTTCCACCGTCTGCCTGCAAGCACATCTCAGCGACGGATTGGTCATCAGCCCTGTGACTTTTGTCGAGATCGGGCCGAGCTTCTCTGGCGATGAAGTAGCGGCGGAGGTATTTCTGAAGGCATCCCAAATGATTATGCCCAAAACTCTCGCATGACTTTCCCATGAACGTCGGTGAGGCGAAAGTCCCGTCCCGCGTGTCGGAAGGTCAGTCGCTCGTGGTCCAGACCCAATCCGTAAAGTAGTGTCGCATGTAAATCATGCATGTGAACGGGATTCTCGACTGGCCTGTAGCCAAATTCATCGGTCGCACCGAACGTGTGGCCACCGCGAACTCCGCCGCCCGCCATCCACATGGTGAAGCCTTGGGGATGGTGATTGCGTCCATTTTTATTCTCGACCATCGGCGTTCGACCAAACTCGGCACCCCAAAGCACCAACGTATCG
This sequence comes from Planctomycetaceae bacterium, assembly GCA_043775635.1. Lineage (GTDB taxonomy): Bacteria > Planctomycetota > Planctomycetia > Pirellulales > Pirellulaceae > UBA6163. Next base: position 6,300 of record JAYVSE010000108.1, read on the forward strand.
TCGAGTAAACCGCGACGCGCCAAGTCACTCAGCAATCCAGCAGTCGGCAGATCCACTTTGGCCGACTCCGCTACCAATCCAGTTTGTAGTTCCTTGTGATGGTCCCAGGTGTAGTCAGTCGACACTTGGATGTAACGGACACCGGCTTCAGCAAACTTTCGCGCCAGCAAGCACTGTCGACCAAAGTTATTGGTCGGTTCCGAACCAATACCATAGAGATTGCGAGTCTCCTGGGTCTCATCGTCAAGATTCATGACTTGTGGAATCGTCGATTGCATCCGAAAGGCAAGCTCATAATTGGCAATCGTGCCTTCGATGCTTTGATCACTCACGGAGTGCTTCAAGTGTTCACGATTGAGTGCTTGGATCAAATCCAACTGCGATCGCTGTGAGTCACGATCATGCCGCGCGTTTCCGACATGCGAGACACGGGCCTGTGCGATGGGTATTTCCGCTGATCCGATCGCTGTTCCCTGGTGAATCGCGGGCAAAAAAGCACTGCCGTAATTTTGCACACCGCCATGCCCTCGGGGCGGCGAGATCGTAACGAATGCCGGTAGGTTCTCGTTCTCACTTCCCAGTCCGTAACTAGCCCAGGCACCAACGCTGGGACGGACCAAGTTGGCTTGTCCGGTATGCAATCTCAACAGCGCCTCGCCATGCGCACTCCCTTCGGTATGCAGTGAACGGATCACGCAAAGTCGGTCCGCTTGCTTGGCCAAATGCGGAAACAGTTCACTAATCCAAACACCGCCATCACCATGCTGCGCAAATTGAAAGGGCGAACCCATTAAGGTACCCAGCTCATTGCGATCACTCCCGACGGATGCACCCGACAATTGCTCGCCATCTCGCTTTGTCAAAATCGGTTTCGGGTCAAACGTGTCCAGATGACTTGGACCGCCCCACATGAACAGAAAAATGATCCGCTTGAAACGTGGAGCAAAATGAGGTTGTTTGGGTGCCAGTGGATGTGAAGCTTGACTTGGAGACGCCAATGAATTCGACGCCAACATTGCGGAAAGAGCAACTTGGCCAAATCCGCAAGCACTGTTTTTCAGCATGGCGCGTCGTGTGGAACGCGAAGTGAAACGGTTGCAGTTCATCGGGTTGTTCCTCATTCGGTATAATGAAAGCGGCTGGATGCAAATAACGCGTGGCAGGCCATGGCTAGCGACTTGAGTTGTGGTTCGTCAACGCCATCGGACACAAGTTTCGCTTCCATACGAATGAGAAATTCTTTCGTATTGTTCTGCTCGGTCGAAGTCGGTCGAAGATTCAAGATAAGTTCGAATAGCTTATCAATCGTCGCCTCCAGATCGTCGGTTGGGCTCTCGGACAAGATGCGTTTGGCGGTTGCTTCGGAGGCGTCCATGACCAGCTCATCATTGAGCATGAATAGACCCTGAGAAGGCACAATCGTTTTTGGCCGTGCACCCGTGGTCGTATGCGGATTGGTGAAATCAAATGCTTCGAAAATTTCCGGCAAGTCGTTGCGAATCACTGGAAGATAGACGCTTCGACAAGGGAAATCCGTCCGTCGACGCGTCTTATTCTCACCGACGGCGGTCGCTTGATCACCTAAATAGTCGACGGTCGAATCGATGCTGCTTGTGTCCAATTGCGATGCCGCGACCAGCATTGCATCGCGAATCGCTTCGGGCTCAAGCCGCCGCCGATGCGCTCGCCAGAGAAGCGTGTTATCGGGATCGCGAGCAAAGTTATCTGCGTCATGTTGGCTACTCATCGCGAACGTGCGACTCAGTGCGATCTCTCTGACAAGCGACTTGATCGACCAATCCGAATCGATGAGACGCCCAGCAAGGTAGTCCAGCAACTCAGGATGAGTCGACACTTCTCCCGTGCGCCCGAAGTTATCGACCGTACGCACTAAACCTCGACCGATCAGATGTTGCCAGATTCGATTGGCAAGCACACGCGCGGCAAGCTGGCCGGATTGTCGTTCGTCATCCGTCAACCACTCCGCAAGCGCCAGCCGCCCACTTTGGTTTTTATTGAGACATGCCGCTTCATCGTCCAGCACTTTCAAGAACCCGCGGGCAACGACTTCACCCAAATCATTGAACTGACCTGCAATGCGAACGGCTTCGTCGGACGGGGTCTCAACGTCCGTTGCAATCATTGCTCGTGGGGGAATCTTCGGTGGATGGTCCAGACTGGCTTGGAGTTCAGTGACGAGGGCCTGTTGTCCAGCAATTCGTTCGTCACGAGACTTCTCGCTGTCCTTAGCCAGGGAAGCAATCGCATCGACATGATCATTGGCAATCTTTGAAAACTCTTCAGTCGTATCGTCCTGCAGCGACTTTAGGGCCGCTTCCGCATGTTTTTTTCTTTCCTGTAATTGAGGTCGCTCCCGCCAATACTTTTCGTAAGCGTCATCGTTCTCGCTTCCGACCGGACCAAGGCCGATCAACTGCTCCATCTTGCGTTGCTCGCCAAGCATGTAACGCGACTCCATGACTCGAGTCGACGAGAAAATGCCTGCCAGCGCATAGTAGTCCGCTGTCGGAATAGGATCGAATTTGTGATCGTGGCAACGCGCACAACCCAACGTTTGCCCCAGCACCGCGCGACCGATGGTATCAATGTGTTCGTCCGCAACATCCATCCGCTGCTGGTCTTTGTTGATTCCCAGTAATACTTTGGGACCAATCACCATGAAGCCCGATGCGATTCGTTGCCGGTCTCGCTGTTCGGTCGATTCGTAGGGCAGCAAGTCGCCAGCCATTTGCTGTGTCAAAAAACGATCGAAGGCGAGGTCATCGTTGATGGCAGCGATCACCCAATTCCGATATCTCCACGCTTCACGAAACAGAAAATTTTCGTCCAGACCATTTGAGTCTGCGTAGCGAGCAAGATCGAGCCAGTGTCTTCCCCAACGCTCACCGTACTGAGGATCGGACAACAACCGGTCAACCCTTCGTTCCATCGCTTGGGGGCGCGAGTCCGCTAAGAACTCATCCACTTGAAGTTGCGATGGCGGAAGACCAGTCAATTGAAACGAGAGCCGTCTCAAGACTTCGATTGGTTGGGCAGCGACTGCCGGTCGCATACCAGCCTCTTCCAGTCGGGCAAGTACGAACCGATCAATTGCACCCTGCGGCCAATTCGTATCCATCACTACAGGCGGATTGTCTTTTCGAAGCGGCCTGAACGCCCAGTGGTCTCGCCCAGCAATCGGATCAGATGGGTCCTCGATTGAATGCACTTGCTCGTTGCTCGGTCCTGGGGCTCCCATTGAGACCCAATATTCCAACGTTTTGATTTCTGGCGCTGAGAGAGGTTGGCTTGGTGGCATCGACAAGCTGGCGTCAGCGAAACGTACGGCTTGGATCAAGAGGCTCGATTCGGCATCACCTGGAACAAGGCTTGGCCCACGGTCGCCGCCTGCGACCCAACCGCTTGCTCGGTCGAGTAGCAATCCGCCCTCTTGCTTCTTTGCCTTCTCCGAATGGCACTGATAACAGTGTTTCGCGAACAGCGGACGAATATGGGTTTCGAAATAGGCCTCACCCTGTTCGTCGTCACCCAAGTCGTCAGCCAAGTCGTCAGCAAGCACGCATCCACTCGGCACGAGCGTGCCGACACACCAAGCGATCAGAAGTATTGCGTGAACTTGCATCGAGTGCGAGCAATCGGAATGGATGGGAAGGTCGTGGAGTACCGGACACTTAATCCGCGCTTATTGCTACGCAGATCAAAGTGTATCGCTTTAACATCGTGCGGTAAATTAAGTCGTAGTGGATCTTGTTAAAGATCTTCCGCTCGGGATCTTTAACAAGATCCACTACAAGTTCCGACAGTTATTTTCCGGACGATGATTAGTTAGTCACTGATCTTAGTCGCTGACATGACGGTGAAGAGAGAAACCGGAGATGGTTTAAAACGCTTGTCCATCCTTAATGGCAGTTCGGCGACAACATCATCAAATCGCAGGTCGGTGCGCCAACCAAGATGTCGCGTTACGCTGCCTGCAGAATCGACCATCCGGGCAATCCAAGGTTTTGCACTTCGGAAGTGGTTGATGATTAAGATGCGACCGCCCGGACGGCACACACGCGTCAATTCGCTCATCATCCGCCGTGGATTGGACACGACGCTGACAACGTGAAACGAAGTTACAAGGTCAAAGGAACCGTCAGGAAAGTTCAGTTCCTCTGCATTCATCGGCTGAACGTTAATATTCGTCCAACCGGATGCTGCGATCCTTTCGTTTGCTTTGGCAAGCATTTCCTCAGACAGATCGACACCGGTCACTTGAGCGTGAGCTGGGTACGCAGGTAGCGACAAGCCTGTTCCAACACCAACCTCAAGGACCTTGGTCCCAGGGGCAATTCGTAACGCCTTGATTGACTTCAAGATGTTCCGTCTCGCCACCATCGGCCAAACCATCTCATAAACTGGCGTGAGATTGGAATAAAAATGGCTGGCGTGGGCCGCCGGTGGAGCCTTTTCCTGCTTGTCTTCGCGATATGCGTGCGACCTTTCGGTTGCAGAGCTGTGGCGAACCGTTTCAGAAGATTTGCGAATCGTACTCAAGCCCACCTGATTTCACTCCTAATTCTGATGACCGAACTTCTCGTTGCCAACTAGGTATCGGACCATTGACCAATGCATTCTAGGAATTGCGATCACGTAGGGCTGCGACTGTCCACAAGAATCACCGACATTTTACAATGCTGTGACACTTCATAACCGGTAGGCAATGTGTCACATGGCGCGTTTATCGCCCAACTTAGCCGGGTCCGCAGCGTGCTCGCCAAGATAGCGTTGCCGCCATTGCTTTAACGGTGAATGAAAGGCGTAAACACAAAATGCGAGCGGCAATGCGAGTTCATGCAGCAAAAACACGCCTGCGACCGCGAAAAGTGCTTTTCCAATTTGATTCGGTGACCTCCGCCCTGCCATCCATTGCTGGATCACATGTGGGTATTGGAATCGTGAGACCATCAAATATGCCAGCACTACGGCGAGCGCGGGGACGAAGTATTCACAGGTCACCAACCCCCACTCGGCGGCTCTACGAATCGATTCGCGGGATTGTTCATGCGTCAGCGATTCAAGATGCGGCGTGGCAATCGCAAACGCGGCCAACGTACCAGCCGCTGCCGGACTGGGGAGACCATCGAAACCTTCGTGCGAATCCCCCGCACTTGTTTCCACATTGAACCGTGCCAGTCGGATCAACACGCAAAGCGCAAAAATCACGCCGATCACCCAGGACAGCCTATGTGGCAACAGCTCACTGAATCTCCAGACGATCACGGCAGGGGCGGCACCAAACGTGATTGCGTCACAAAGGCTATCAAGCTGCGCACCGAATTCGCTCGATTGTCCCGTCATTCTTGCTGCTGAACCATCCAAGGCGTCAAACAACATGCCGCCAAAAATCAATAGTCCAGCGACGAAAAGTTGTTCTTGCGGGGTCCAAGGAAGTGCGATACTGGTGGAGACTGCGATCGATGCCAACCCGCAAACTCCGTTGCCGAGGGTCAGCAGCGTGGGCAATACGGCCAGAGTCAGCCTTCGTTTGCGACGAGGTTTTTCAGGCCGATTGGGATCATGCCGTCGCGGCCAAAAACCGCGTCTCATTTCGCTCATCGATCGATTCTCCAATAATAATAGGAATGACGAAAACGCCCGATCAGCGTAGAACCATTGTCCCCATTGTTTTCCGAGCAATTGGGACAATTGTTTTACTCTAAACCATAACGAGCCAGCAACGATTCGCCTGCTTGCACCTTATCACCAATTGCAGCAATTGTCTTTAGTGAAGAATCGCGTGGGATGATGACTTCGGTACGAGATCCTAGTTTAATCATGCCAAATTGCTCGCCACGCGAAAGTACGTCGCCAGGTCTCACCCAACAGACAATCCGGCGTGCAAATTGACCGGTAATTTGCCTGACACGATAGCGTCGATGTGCCTCGTCATGCATTTCAAAAACGACGTCTAAATTTTCATTCTCGCGAGCTGATTCCGGCCGCAATGCGTTGAGAAATTTTCCTGGACGATAGCGCACCGCGACGACTTTCCCCGCTATCGACGCTCGATTGATATGCACATTGAAAATCGAAAGGAAAATCCCAAATTGCAATGCTGGTCCAAGCTCGGGGTCATCGATCTCTTCAATCTGAACAATTTTCCCGTCAGCCGGAGAAACAACGCTGCCATGTTCAGCCGGAATCTCACGCGGTGGATCACGAAAGAACCACACCACAAGGACGAACACGACCCATGAAGCCATTGCAAGCGGCCACCAAACCCACCACATCGCGACGCCCAACAGCAAGAAAAAGCTCCCGATCACAACCAATTCCGCCAATCCCGCACGAGCAAACGGCAGCGAATCTCGCCAACGAAAGCGATCATCGGTGTCGGCCCACCAATAGGTTTCTTGATTTCGGTAGTACTTCAAATCTCGGGGGTCGACCGGGTCGAACGGCAATGCACCACGATGGCCTTGTCGCAGCGATTCCATTCGACGGACGTATCCCGGCCGCAGCGCACGCAACAGCGAACGGCGAATCGCCCCCCAGGCAAGTTCCATGGACATCACGATGCCACCTCCCGGCTGGATCGTGGTCAACTGCGGATCGAGTCCATCCCCCAAAGAGGCAGCGGTACTGGACGATGTTGGATTATTCGTGGTCAACGGTAAGGGGCCATCAGGGAATCGCTTGCAAGTCGTAAACTGGGAAAGCATTGGAACCGCTTTCGGCTCAAACGGGCAGACCCCTTTTAATAGTGGTTAGTAGCGCTCGATAAATTAGTGGGGTAGGCTGCCAGCCTATCGCATTGAAAATGACAGGCTGGCAGCCTATCCCACGTCAAAAATCGGACAGTTATTGATCGAGAGAGCTTGGTTGATCGCCTGATTGTCGCTACAGTTTTCCTTGCTTTAGTAATCCTCAACGCGCTGTCTGTGGGGGCTCGTTTTGCGTTTCAATCCATTCCCCTATCTACCCTATCGGTTTTATGCGGCGCATTGGATTGATCGAAAAGTCATCGCAAGCGGCGCGATTTTGTGACTATTTGGTAACATTGGGGATTCACGCCACGATTGAACCGGCAGGCGACGCAGGCGATTCGCCCGAATCAGAACACCAAGCGATTTGGGTCAAGGACGAGCGGAAAGTCGAAGATGCGAAAATCGCCCTGGCAGAGTTTTTAGCGGCCCCTGACGATTCGCGTTTTTCCGCCGGTGCCGAGGCGGCAAAATATCGCGCCGAAGAAGTAGCAGCCAATAAACGGCGACTCAAGAACATTCAACCCGTTCGCCATCGAAGCTTGCCGGGACTCGGTGCCGCCAACTCGCAGCGTCCCACCATCGTGCTCTCCATCGTCGTCATTTGTGTGATTGCAGGATTGGTCACCAGCTTTGGCAATCCGCGAGACCACGTTTCCAGTAGCGGCAGGCGAACGGAATCGACGGCGACAAAGGTGTACACCACCATGTCGTTTATTTCTCCCAACGACGCCAAGAAGTCTGCCAATCCGTTTTCATCGATTTTAAGGGGCGAGGTCTGGCGCTTGGTCACACCGGCCATGTTGCATGGCTCCACCCTCCACCTCGCAATGACCATGATGGGGCTTTTCGCACTTGGCGGTGCGATCGAGAGATTGCAAGGCAGGTTAGTGATTGCTTTTTTGCTACTCGTCACCGCAGTCGCGGGAACGGTTGTGCAGGCACTTTGGCCCCTCTGGAACGGCGGCGGACCGAATGCCATCGGAGCTTCCGGGGCGGTCTACGGACTGCTCGGTTACATCTGGGTGCGCCCGTATTATGATCCTGATTTTGCAATCTTAATTCCGCCCAGCGGTTTGGTCCTGGCGATGTTGTTCTTGTTGCTGGGGGTAGCGTCGGTGATCAGCGGGATCGCCAACGGTGCTCACGTCGGAGGCTTGGCGGCTGGAATGGTGATGGCATCTTTATTGAGGCCTGACAACCCAAGCAGATCTCAACGGTGAGCCAACCACGTGAACGGGGAGTTGAACCGCAGTCGCTAACGGCGATGCAATCGATCGCCGAAGTTATCAGGATGGCGCTGCCGCTGATGATCAGCACCGGTACGTTCTCACTGGTACTGTTCGCTGACCGAACACTCCTTCTTTACTATCAAACCGGTCAGCAAATGGGTCCGGCGATGGCGGCAGGAAATTTGTATTGGACGCTTTCGTGTCTGCCGATCGGAATTGCATCGATGACCGGAGCCATCGTCGCGCAGTATGTCGGTTCAGGCAGAGAGCGCGAGGTTGGCCGGTTTTTGTGGCAAGTCGTTTGGCTTGGGATGGCGACGATTCCCTATTTCTTGCTGATCGCGTATTACACGCCTCAACTGTTTCGCGCTAGCGGCCAATTAGAATCGCTCATTCCGCTGGAATCAACCTATCTGCGTTTGATGCTGTTAGGTGCCGTAGGTTCTGTTGTCGAATCGGGCTTGAGTGGTTTTTTCAGTGGCACACAGCGAACTCGCGTGATCATGTGGTCAAGTGTCGCCACGGCTTCACTAAATTTTATGCTGGCGATCTGGTTTATTTTTGGTGGTCTTGGGCTGCCAGACGGCGGCATCGCTGGTGCCGCTTGGGCTAGCGTGATCGCTTTTTGGTTTAAGCCAGTGATCTTTGCGGCGCTGCTGTTGGGGCGAAAATTCGATCAACAATATGGAACCCGCTCTGGCTTTGCATTTGACCTGGCGCTGATTCGCAAGCTGCTTTATTTTGGCATTCCGGCTGGCTTTCAATACATCACCGAAGCCGCCGCTTTTACCATGATCGTGCTTCAAATCGGCCAGCTCGGCGACGTTCCGCTGCGGGCGACAACGATGGCAATCAACTTCAACATGATCGCCTTCATTCCCATGATCGGCATCGCGATTGCCGCATCCGTACTCGTTGGCCATCATCTGACGGAGTCTGGGCCAAGACGGGCGATCATTGCCATCCGCGCGGCGATGGTCATTGCTTGGGCCTATTCGTTGATCTGGGCAGGCCTCTATTTTTTTGCGTCCGATTTCTTGTTGTCTCTATATTCTCTTGGACAGCAGCGTCAGGACACGACCGAAGCAATTTCCATTGCACGAAATCTCTTGATGTTTGTTGGAGTTTATGTACTTTTCGATACAACCCAACTGGTGCTTGCCGGAGCGCTTCGCGGTGCTGGGGATACATGGTTTGTACTCGCCGCTGCGATTGGCACATCCGCATTTTCGATCTTGGTTGGTGTTGGCGGTGAGCGCTTTGCCATGGACCAGTTCGGCATCTCCACTCTGTATTGGTGGTGGACGGTCATGACAGCGTGGATTTGCTTGCTGGCCATCGTGATGATCGCGCGCTACCGCCAAGCTGGCTGGCAATCGATGCGCATGGTTGCCTAATTGGCCAGCGTCAAACAACTGTCCGATTCGAGATCCCAGTCTGCTCGTCTGGTTGGTGAAAAAGTTTAGCAAGCTAACCGCCTCGTCGGTCAAACGTACCCATTCCCCCACATCGCCGCCTTCGGCGGCGATGCGGGGGAATGGATCAAGTCCTGCTCGCATTTTCTAGCCTGCTAAACTTCTTCACCAATGGCACAAGGCCAATGGGGTCGACTTAACATTTTGTTAGCGGTGCGGCGCAAGCCGCCCGGTGTTTCGAGGGTTTTTCGAAACGGCACCGGACGGCTCGCGCCGTTCCGCTACTTAAGTCCACGCCATTCGGCACAAGGCCAATGGGGGCGCATGACGCATGACACGTTTTATTGACATTGAAACCGGCTGGTGTCCTTGTCAATGGTTTCGAACACTACAGAAAATATGATTCGGTGATTGCGTCACCGATCTCGTTGAGATCGCCTTGGATTGAATCGACAAACTGGTGCAGACCGTACTTGAGAATACTGGTCGCGTCGGTGAAAGCCAGTCGTTCGCGCAATGCAGCAAGCTGATCCGTCGCGACCAGATGGCGACTGTCTTTGGTTCCACCAGTGATCGCCAATAGCGAAGTTTCGGCGTTATCGACACAAAAGCGAACAGAGCGAGGAAATTCGGTATGAAGCAGAAAGAATTCCACGACTTTGTCGGTCAAGATTACGTGGTGCTGTCGCCGATACGCTTCAAAGCCACTAAGTGAAAACAGCAACGTGGACCATTGCAAGTCATCAATGGCCGTGCCCACGGAATCAACGGTAGGCAGCAAAGTAAAATATTTGACGTCTAATATCCGCGAGGTTTTATCGGCGCGTTCGATCAACCTGCCGACGTTGGCAAAGTGCCAGCCGGTATCGTGTGACATCGTTGCATCCAGAATGCCGGTTAACAGATGGCAATGACGGCGAATCGAATCAAAGAACTCGGTCGGAGAATCGAGAGTCTGTTCCGATTTTGCGGCGGAGTTGACGAAATGATAGAGCGTATTGATTTGTTCGAACGCTTCGGATGAGAGCGACTCACGAACCGAACGCGCGTTTTCTCTCGCAATACGTAGAGCGCTGATGATTGAGTTCGAGTACTCTCTATCGAAGGCCATGAACCGCATTACGGTTTCGGCATCGGCGACTCCGTATGACTTGTTGAAGATCTCATCATCGCCGGTCGCATTGATCAGCGGTCGCCAAGGTTCGTCGACGCCCATCGGTTGGTCGAGCACAAGGTTCAGCGTGACTTCGACGAAGCGCGCGGTATTTTCGGCTCGCTCAACATAGCGGGCCATCCAGTAAATTGATTCGGCAACGCGGGATAACATCGTTGTTTTTCAGTTGTGAAAGCGTAAGTGCGAATGGTGGCGATGGGCAAAACGGTCTGGGAAGCAGCTCCGCTAATGATTGTCTTGCGTATCAACGACCGCTTGTCCGGGTTCAGCAACGACCCAGGTATCCTTGCTTCCGCCGCCTTGTGATGAATTGACGACGAGAGACCCTTTCTTCAGGGCAACGCGAGTCAAGCCACCTGGCAAAATCCAGATTTTTTCTCCATGCAAGATATAAGGTCGCAAATCGACGTGCCGTCCTTGCAGTACTCCGTCGACAACCGTCGGCATTCGCGAGAGCGAAAGCGTTGGTTGTGCAATGAAATTGCGTGGATCATCCTTGATCTTTTGGGCAAACTCAGCTCGCTCTTCTGAAGTGGAGTGAGGGCCGATGAGCATGCCATAACCGCCGGATTCATTGGCTGCTTTGACCACCAATTCATCGAGATGGGCAAGCACATATTTGCGGTCTTCATCACGTTGGCAAATATAGGTTCGCACATTGGGAATGATTGGTACTTCGTTCATGTAATAGCGGATCATGTCTGGTACGTAGGCGTACACGACTTTGTCGTCCGCGACGCCAGTCCCAGGGGCGTTAGCGAGGGCAACGTTTCCTCGGCGATATGCGTCCATCAGACCCTTTACACCAAGGACTGAATCTTTGCGGAAGACGGCGGGATCAATGAATGTGTCGTCAACACGTCGATAAATCACGTCGATGCGCTGAGGGCCATCGGTGGTTCGCATATAGACGATGCCACCGTCAACCATCAAGTCGCGTCCTTCGACAAGTTCAACGCCCATTTGGTGAGCGAGAAACGAATGCTCGTAGTAAGCCGAATTGTAAATACCAGGCGTGAGTACTACGACCGTGGGGTTCTTGATGTCGTCTCGTGCCAACCAGCGAAGCATCTGGTACAGCTTTGCTGGGTAATCGTTGACGGGGCGAACCTTGGATGCTGCGAATATCTGTGGAAAATTGCGTTTCATGACAGCGCGATTTTGCAGCACGTACGAAACACCCGATGGGCATCGCAAATTGTCTTCGAGTACAAAGACAGCTCCGTCAGCATCGCGGACCAAGTCGGTGCCGGTGATATGGCACCAAACTCCACGAGGTGGCTTGAGCCCGATGCAGGGTTTTAAAAACGTCGCTGCGTTCTCAATCAGATCGCGTGGAACAACATTGTCCTTAAGGATCGCTTGTTTGTTGTAAATATCATCCAGGAAAAGATTCAGTGCCTTGATGCGTTGCTTCAATCCCGCTTCGATGTGACGCCAAAGCATGGAACTTATGATGCGCGGCACGATGTCAAACGGCATGATCTTTTCGGTACCGCTCGAATCGCCGTACACCGTGAACGTAATGCCCATGCGGTGCAGCGAACGCTCAATGGCTGCCTGGCGGCGAACCAAGTCGCCGCTTGGCAGTCGGTTGATGACCTCGACTAGTGGTGCGGCGTCGGGGTGAGGGCGACCTTGAGCATCGATCAATTCATCAAAGAAATTGTCGGTGCTGTAATGATCAAATGAGATGGGGTCGTTGATGACGGACAATTCAATCGCTCTGGAAGGGGAGTCGATACACGAAATAAATATGGGCCCGCCAGCCCGACAAACACTTTAGCGGGAGTTGGTCAATATTGTCGACTGGAGACAGCGGTTTTCACGGGTGTGCCGTTGTGCCCAGCGGCAAATGGACGCGCTATCACCGACGCCGCCGCTAAGATAGACAAAATTGGGACCACAGGGGCACGCATCCGCATGTCGGTCCAGTAAACCGTGTGTACTGACGCGATTGCCGCCCATAATGCGATCGAAGCAGCCCAACGCGGTGCAAAAAGTGCC
>JAYVSE010000109.1:0-15823 GCA_043775635.1 Planctomycetaceae bacterium
CAGTTGGCTAAAAGAGAACTTTGGATACGGGCTCCACTACACTCGCCGCCTTGATTTAACCCCTACTCCAGAGGAACAAAACTTGCGCAAACCAAAACCTGCGGCAATACCAAATTTTTAACAGGCTAGGCTTGCGCCGGTTCGTTGTCCGTGATGACGCTGCTGTCAAAGCCAAGTACCACACCTTCACCGCCGACGACGTCGCCGAGTTCCGCAAGGCGCGGCCGGATGTGGAACTCATCATCAGCGGTCAGAGCTACCCCGTGTTGTCGGACTGGCCGGGGAAGTTTGAGGGGAGCACGCGGATCGCGGAGTGGACCGAGTTGGGCGAAGGTGCTCCCGCGCCGGCGGTAACGCCCAGGCCCGTTGATTTCCAGGCCCGCCTAATGCCGAACCTGGATCTTTGCTCGGATGCGTTCTGCCGAATTGCTCGGAAATTGCCCGCCGATTTGCTCGGACGTCCACGATCGTGTATGATCCACCAGAAAAGCGGTCCCCGTGAGGCCGCGACAAACGAGACATCGCCTAAGAACAAACGGTTGCACCAAAACTCGCGATTCCGCGCTCTCGAAATGGTTGATCACCCGCGCGTTCGAGGTGAACCGAGACGTTGGGCGGCTCGAACCCATTTTGGTCGGTGCGAGCCCGTTCTACAATTTTTGGAGTCACCAGTGGGATTAAATCTGTTACTGAAGGTCGGTGTCACACTTTTGATTGGCACGTTGGCGGGCCTGCTAGGACATCGGAGGGCGAAGCAGAGCAGTGTTTTGCATCTCGTGTTTGTATTTATCGCCTACTTTACTGCCGAGTTGGCCCTGTTTGCATATTGGTACTTATCAGTTTTAGGCGCAACGACTACGACTCCAAATTCCGGAGTGATGCAATTCCTCATGTTTTGGGGACCAACTTTCGTTAGGCATGGAACAGCCATTGAATTGCCGGTAACTGTGCTCGGATACATATTCGGCTCTATCCTCCGTCATCGTCGTCAAGCGTCTCAAGAAGCATTCAGATCAAACCAGCCCCCCGCCGAGCGTCGATCGTCAAGATGATCGATCGCTATTCCGCCCGAGATGGGCGGAGCTCCTTCGGAGGGCCACAGTGTCACTTTCTCGCCCGACGGAACGCGAATGGCGACCGCGGATATGTCATCTGATTTGGCGAATCCCAGCACGCTGCGGATTTGGAACGTGAGCGGTTTGCCCACCGACGGTAGCCGAAGTCGTGAGACTTCGGACGGTCCGGCAAAGACCGAACTTTCACAAGTTCGGCTACTCGCGATCGTGCCGCTCCGCACTTGGGGCCATTCCGTGGCGTGGTCACCAGACGGCAAGCAGATTGCCTGCGGTGGCAAGATGGGAATGTGCGAGATTCTGGACTTGGCCACGGGGCAAACTCGCTCACTCGCGTGGCACAAAGAGAGTCAGCTTCTCGCGATCACTCCTCGCGGTGGAGGACTGCCTGTTGTTCTCGACACGACGAGTGGTGAGGTCATAGCTCGAGGACCAGCCCACATCGCCGCGTTCGATATCGCTTGGTCTCCCGACGGGACCGAGTTGGTGGTTCACGAACGGGACAGTTCCGCGTTGCGTTTCCTCGACGGCAAGACTGACAAGCTGCTGCGCAGCGGTCCTGAACGGGGACAGAACTACGTAACAATCCATCCGACGACATTACTACTATCGCCGAATGGAAACGAATTCCACGTCAAGTTTGGCCTTGAGCGTTCCGTGTTTGAGACCGAGAGCGCTCAGTTGCTCGAACGCCGGAAAGCGGCATCGAATCGTTGACGCGGGCCTCCGACGGCGACCGGCTGCTCGCGCGAGAACACTACCAGTGGACTTTCCTCCGCGAGCGCGACGGCTCGCGGCAATTACTCGGCCAGCATCTGGGCGTCCGCCCGCACTGGCACACGGACTCCCGCCGCTTCCTGAGCGGAGCCGACCTGTTTGGCGTGCGTGGTTTCGACGTCTCCACGCGGCGGCGGCTGGGGACGCTGTGGCCGGTCCTCACCGGCAACCATTGGCTCTGCGTCGGCCACGTGTTGTTTTTCTGGGCGGCCACTACCGAGGCAGCCCCAACGTCGAAGACCACATCGTCTACGTCGCCGAGCTTGACAACGGCAGCAACATCACCCTCACCCCCGCCGAGTTCGCCACCCGCTTCGCTTGGAAAAACGACCCCGAAAAGGCTACGCTGCTGAAACTGGATAGGGAGGATTAGGATGGGGAGTGAGACACGGAAGACACGGTGAAGACACGGTGAAGACGAAGGAATGGAAAAGAAATACTTGAGGTGATGTGAGCGACGCGATGAACGGTGTTGCCGAATCCTTTGTTCGTTTCCGTGTCGCAAGTGCGAAGATCAAGGAAAACGATCACAGCTAGGTCGTCGTAACCGATTCTGGAAAAATTCTCACGGGGGTGCAAGTAAGGAAGTCAAACGACCCGAGGCTTCTGCGTGCTGCCGAAGACCTCGAATTTTCCGTGCCACTGGATTCGCTGTCAGCACCTTTGGCAAAGGCAGCGTATTCGTCTCAACTCCGCCGTGACCAAGCGTTGAAAGTTGAAAGCATTGCACACTCGATCGGCTCTTTGCGGTAAACTCGGTATCGTGAATGCTTGTCACGAAAGAATCATCGGTCTTTTGGGACTGCGAAATTCTTTGTTCAAAATCGATCTTCAGAAATTTAGTATCGCCTATCATGCTTCAATTTCAACCGCTGGATAACAAAGTTCCTATTTTTCATCAGCTCAACACGGAACATTCACCGGTTGTCTTGGTGAACCTCTTCCAAGTTGCCGAGGAGGACGTTCCAGCACTTCTAACGGCATGGGAAGCTGACGCAAACTGGATGAAGCAACAACCTGGATACATATCGACTCAGTTGCATCAGGGAATCGCTGGCAGCACATGTTTTATGAACTATGCGGTTTGGGAATCCGTTGCTCTTTTTCGTAATGCGTTCAATCATCCCGATTTCAAAACAGCTTTGGGGCAATATCCATCCTCCGTCGTCGCTTCACCGCACCTGTTCTCGCGACTGACGGTTCCAAATCTCTGCGTTGGGCCATGACTGTTCAAGCGATTAGGCACCTCAAGGAAATGCGAAATTCCG
Source organism: Planctomycetaceae bacterium (assembly GCA_043775635.1). Lineage (GTDB taxonomy): Bacteria > Planctomycetota > Planctomycetia > Pirellulales > Pirellulaceae > UBA6163. The sequence goes on from JAYVSE010000109.1 coordinate 3,119, forward strand.
TAGGCTGCCTTATCGCCATTTGTCCGATCTGCACACAATTATTCCAACTGCTGCAGCACGGTTTTCGCGGTGATAACGCCCCAGGTCAGCCGCTAATGCTGGTTGGCAGGCTCATGTTTTTCAATTTTTTTGCCCCCATCAACTTGCCGTGTTCACATTGGTGTTGGCGAATACCTTAAAGCCATTTTTAATCGTGCTACTTCGCCGTATTTTCATAAATCGGCAAGTGACGATAGTAGACTTCCAATGAAAGCAGATTTAGCGTTGTCAGATACAGGCGTCCCGCGTGGCCGCTCCAACGATCAGGGACTGGTTTCACGGGGTCCCAACTGCCGGCCTGCGGACCGACTTTGATTTGTCCGTCAACCAAGATCGGATTTAAACGCTGATTCCATTTCTCCCAGTGCTCGCCGCCCATATGAAACATCACTTGGGTTGCATAATACCAATAGTACGTATCTCGCTGGGGCGACTTAGCGTCACCAATGGATGGCGGGTATTTCGCCAAGTAATCTGCGGCTGATTTCATATCAAGGTTATCGCGCCGCCAGCCTGAATACATTCTCATCAAGATTCCCACGGCTGTCATTGTCGGCGTAATCTCGCGACCGTGACGCTGTGTCGGTGTGTCGGGTGCGAACGGATTGTAGCTGTAACGATCACTGCGGCCGCCGCTGGCCTTTGCCGTTTCAAGCCACTTATTTATGGCCGCATAGGTTGTTTGAGGCACGTTCAGTCCCGCAAGTTCGCCACTCTTGATTGCCATCATCATCCAGCCGCTGACGCTTGTATCGCTACTGACCTGGGATTGATACCTCCAACCACCGCGTTGCTTGTGCTGTGTTTCCGCAATGTAATCGATCGCACGCTGTGCTGGTTCACGTAACTTTTCATCGCGGCTCATTCCATAGGCTTCACAAAGTGCGAGCGTTGCGATTCCATGCGAATAAAACGCAACGTTTTGATCGCTTACCGGATTCTCGGTTCGATAGAGGCTACCGTCCTGTTGTTGCATCGCGACCAATGCTTGCAGTCCGCGAGAAACGACTTGTGCGTATTGGTGCTGTTGATGTGTGTAGCCCGCGCCTTGAAATGAAAGTAAACAGAGCCCTGTGGCAGCCGTGTCACTTTGCAAGATTACGTCCTCACCGTGTCCTTGTAACGACCAATGACCATTCGGTGTTTGACGCGATGCGAGGAAAGCAAGTCCGCGTTCGATTGCTTCCTCGGTCGCAGGACCAACGACTCCGACCGGCGATGGTGCTGCACCGCCTTGAGTTCTCATGACACGACGTTTGAATGACTCAACAGCGGCGATTTCTGTTCCGACGGGAATTGCTGGGCCACCGACATCGATGCGTTTGCGATCGCTGGCCTGCAGAGACAGCGATTCGATTTTAGGTTCGCTATCCATCGATACTGAAACGCCAGCTCGGGCCGCAGGCGCGTCAGCCAAACCCATCATGCCAATCGGCAAATCAATATCCATTGCCAATGACGCAGTACCGCCGATAGAACCACTGGGTGAACGCAACATCTCGGTCTGTCCGCGGCTACCGCCAGCGGTGTCAGAAAGCCTGTCGACAGGCACACCATCGCCAGTATTTGAGCTGTCTGCTTCGCCACGCTTAGCAGTGCCCATCGATGCGATATCGGCGGCAAGGTTAGCGTTAGCGGCCGAGGCATCTCCTGCGGGAATTGGTACACCAGGATTGCCAAATCGACGGCGTGACGTTGCTTCCATGGCTGAACCGGCCTCCACACTCGGCAGCCCCGAAACCGATGCGATAGCCGAACGACTAGTTGAACCTGTGGCAATTCCGGGACGCGTAATCTGGCCAGCCATCGCATCGGAGTCGTCTGCCAAACTTGCTCCCACAGCGCGACTAGCACGGGAGGCAGGTAGATCAACTGGCGACAACATCCGTTCAGCGCTAGCATCCAGCGATCCGACGGAGACGGTCATAGGCGCTGGTGAGGCACCCGCTGCCGCAACGGACCGCTCGCGCTGTTGAGGCCGAACACGTACTGGCGAAGCCCCGGTGTTTCCGATCACTGGCAAACGGTCTTCGATGGCCTGGCGAGCGTGCCCCGTAGCTGGCGCTGTAAGTGGAGTCAGCTCAAGTTTTGGTGTCATTGGCGACGCTGCCATTGACGCCGACGTTGACGGTGCGGAACGTGTCGGATCAGCGACTGTTCGCGACTCAACTGACTCCGATGCCGAAGCCTCGGTTCGCAAATCGGGAGTTTCGATCTTTTGTGGAGTTTGGCTAGGCGACAGCGACGCATCGAGTTGCGCCAAACTTTTCGCACGTTTACCAGGAGAATTCGCGGGAGACGGCATCGCGGTTTCTGTCTTTTGACGCTCGATCAAGAACTTTTCAACCTCGATCGGTTTTTCGGGTTGATCGTTGGGAAGCTCCAATTTTTCAGCAGAGTTGTCGACTGGCGGCAGTGACCTTTGCTCAATTGGCTCAACCTTCGACGACGTTTCAGCATCGGTTGGTTTTGACCAATCGGGCTGGGTCATTTCTTTCGACGGCGTTGCAAACAGGTAGTCGGGAACCGTCTTTCGAACCGGAATTCGACGAGGAACGCTGCCCGCAAAAGCTTCGGGGAAATAGCGACTGAAAATGATGACATTGACTGCCGTCAACAGTAATAGCAGGTGCACAAATACGCTGAATAACAACCCAAGTTGAATCGATTTTTGAAAGAATCGTGATGTTAAACCACGAGCAATGAGTGACAGTACAACGACGGCAGTCGGTACAACGAGGACGTAAGTCCATGCATTGTAGAGCGTGCGTGGATCATCAAAGCGAAACCGGGCAAGGACCGTATAAAAAACGAGCCCGCCCAAACCAAATAAGGCTAAGTCAAGCGGCCACATCCGCTCAGAGGAGCGCGGCGGAGCGGCGATGTAGCGATTGGCTCTAAGCATTCAACATCATTCCTTTAGCTGATCACGTGTGGTGACTGAGTAGTCGGCAATCCCAGTCCGGTTGCAGATATCCATCACGTTGACAACCGGCTGAAATGAGGTCGTGCCATCCGCACGAATGATAGCTGATTGATTGGTAGGATTGTTTGCAACCGCAGCCGTCAGCAGTCGTTCCAATTCATCGAAGTCTGTTGCATGTCCCCGCAGAAAAATGATTCCGTTGGGATCGATGTCGATCACAATTTCTCGAGGCTTCCGCGTCATTGGGGTAGCGCTGGTTGCGGTCGGAAGAACAATCTTGAGACGTCGTTCTTCGTCTTCAAATTCGCTGGTAACGAGAAAAAAGATCAGCAACAAGAAGACGACATCGATCAATGGTGTAAGGCTTAAATTGGCCGCAACATTAGAACGCTTGATTGCAATCGCCACGAATTCAGACTCACAAAAAAACTGACTGAGATTTACTTCGCCACCCTAACGTTTCACTCGCAAACTTGCTGCCGTCGCAGTCGTCGCTGGTGGTGGCGGCGTCGCGGTGGCGGCTGGAGGTTGCACTGGCGGCCCGGAGACGGCATTGGGCGGCGTTGACACTGTCATCGGACGAAGTGAGCCGTCAACATCTAACCTGGACCGACCTGCAAATCGCGATAGACCTGGTGCCAAGTCAAACGCAAAACGCTCAATATTGTGAAACAATTTTGCGAGTCGATTTTCTAAATATTGAGCGAGAATGGCTGCGGGAATCGCCACAATCAAACCGGCAAGCGTCGTGACAAGCGCCGCGTAAATGCCAGCGCTCAGTTGCTCGCTGCGACTGCGATCAGCCGTTAGTGTTGTTGACTCATGGAACGCAACGATCATTCCCCAGACCGTTCCGAGTAAGCCCATCAATGGTGTCGCTGACGATGCCAGCGATAGCCAGCGAATGGGTGCCGCGCAATCATCTGCTTCGCGTTGAATCGCCTCATGAGCAGCATGTTCAATTTCTGCCAGCGGCTGACCGGTACGCATCAGCATCGCTTCGACAACGGTGGCAGTAGGCGATGGATGATCGCGGCAAATCGCCAAAGCAACGGCTGGATTGAATCGTTCTAACGGGTTGCACAAATCCTCTAGGTCATCCACTAACATTGCCGGCATGATACGTTTGCGGCGCAGGCTGAGTGTTCGCTCGACTCCAAGTGCGACGACTAACATCGACATCAGGCCGATTGGAATCATGAAATTGCCGCCTAGTACAATCAGCGACAGTAGATCGATTCCTGAAGGCTGCTCCCGGCGTTCGGGCTCCGGTGGCGGAGGCGGTTGCTGCATCAGAGATTCGATCGTTTCAGCGTCGACAGGAACATCGGGTTCTTGACCGAATCCGCGCTGCACAGGCAGCACAATTGCAAAAGCCACGCTCGCTAAAGTAACGAGCAGCGGAAACGCCAGCGCAACTTGGCGTGCTGGAAAGGTTGAGGCATTAGTCAATTGGCTACCTACTTACTAATTATTACTTTTTGTTATTTGGAGCGACCGACGCTCCTGCGTCAAGCTTCATTCGATTAAGAACATCAAGTCGTTCTTGACTTTTTGAGGCGAGTTCATGTTTGGGATGTTTGTCGACAACGTACTTAAAAAACTCTTTGGCGATCACCGATGCTTTTTCCTTACCATCACGATCGGTCCGTGTTTGAATCAACAATTCGGCGCAGCGCCCGGCCTCGAAACCGCTCTTGGCTTGCCAGTTCTTCATCTCATCGGGAGCTTTTTCTGCACCGTACCCATACATGACACGTTGGAACTCGGGGATTGCCTTGGCGAGCTCACGTTTTCCGAAATAAATCTCACCCACCATAAAACGAGATTTTGCAGCCGTTTCATTTCGATAGTCATTCGAAACCATTTGAAAAAACTTCAGTGCTTCATCATCATTACCCAATTGCTGATTAGCTAACCCTGTTTCATATAGCGTTTGTGCTAAGTAGCTGGATTCTGGGAAGCGAGTTCGCAATTCGTCGTACCAGGGAATCGCCTCCTTCCACAGTTGTAATTGGGCGGCGCTCTGGCCGCCGTGTAAAAACGCTAATTCTCTGATTTGTTGGTCTGCATTCTCGGAAACTGTCTTCGCTGACTCGTCTTTGGCTCGAATTCGGTCTCTGGCGATCGTGTAAGACGTTAGGGCTATTTTGTATTGTCCGAGCTTAAATTGATTTTCGCCTGTCATTAGCAATGCGTCGGCGATCAATTTGCCCTCCGGAAACTCTTTACCTTGTCGTGCAAACGCCTCGGCAGAACCGTTGTAATCCTCGGCCTTGAACAATGACCATCCAAGTCGATAGAGTGATTTTTCCAACAGCAATTTGTCCTTGGCTACCTTCACTGCTTCCTGGAACGCGGCTGCTGCAGGTTTCCATTTTTCTTCCGCATAACGGCGTTGGCCAACAAAATATTGGGCCTCCGCAGTGAGCGGATTGCCTGGATATTTTTCAATCAATTGATTAAACGCGGACTCTGCTTTTGCGTCGTCGCCGCTCTCTTTAAGTGACCAACTCCACTCGTAAATCACTTTGTCTAAGTTGGGGTAATTGGGGACTGTTGACACGAGTTGTTCGAGTCGCTTCGCGGCGTCGCCGGGACGTTTCTGTTGCTGATCGATAAGGGCAAGCTCGTACAAGGCATGACCACGGTTGATGATTGCACCGGTCTCCGCTGAATTTTCCAACTCCTTCAAGACGACCTGAAGTTGTGCAATCGATTCGTCAATTTTGCCAACCGAACGATAGGAAATCCCTAGCGCCAGCTTTGCGTCATCGTTGATCGGATGAGTTGGGAACTCCTTCGTCACGCGTTCCAGTGGTGCCGCCGCTTCAGCGGGCTTACCCGCCTGCAGCAGATTCCAGCCAAGCCCATAAAGTGTGAAGGGCAACAGCGACGGGTCTAAGCCAGAAGCAACGACCTTTGCGTATTCAGCAGCCGCGACGTCATGTTGACTGGACCGAGCCGCCAATTGTGCGATACGGTAGCGTCCTTGGTCGCCGCGTGGGCTCTTGGGAAATGTTGTTGAGATTGAATCCCATGTGGCGCGAGCTTCTTGTTTCTTGTCAGCGGCTAAAAACGCTTGTCCGAGCATGAGCGTTGTCTCGTCGGCTTTGGCCCATTTAGGATCTGCCTTGAGCGACTCTTGCAGCGCGGTAATGGCCTCGGCACCGCGTCCTGCAGCCAGTTGGCAGGCACCGATGATGTATTTTGATTCGGCAATTTGCGAGGGGAGTCCTGGCGCAGCGACTTGTTTACTGAGTAGCTTGATCGCGTCATCATGCTTACCGGCAAGATAATTTGCCATTCCCGCGCGCAGTACCCAAAGCGGTCGCTGGGGGTTTTTTTCGCTCGTCGGATCGTCGAGCAAACTTTGATAGTCTACCGCAGCTTCTGCATGGGCACCGCCCATTAACTTAGATTCGGCAATGATGTATCGAATGTCCGCAGTCAATGGAGAGCCGTTATATTTTTTCAAGAACTTATCGGCCAAGTCGTTTGACTCTTTCGATTTTCCCAGTTGCATGGCGGCAAACGCAGCGTTGTAGAGGGCTCGTGGTGCCAACGCGTCATCCGGCTTAGCTTCGTACAGCGAAAGGTAGAGCTTCTGTGCCTCGGCGATTTTGTCGGGCGACATCATCATCGCCTCTGCCAAATCCATCTTCAATGTTTGATCAAATTCGCCGGCTGTCCCCGCCGCGATCTGTTTTTCGGCGACATCGATTGCCGCTTTGTGATCTCCTTTTTTCAATGCGATGGTGGCTAGCCAATGCGCTGCCTCCGTCGCAGAGTTGACGTCCTTTTGAGCCAAGACACGTGTAAACCGTTTGGCAGCCTCATCCATATCGCCAGCGCGATAGATGCTTTGAGCGGATGCCAGCGTTGCCGCGGCGGTGTATGGCGATTCAGGAAATTCCTTGAGTAAGCGTTCGTAAATGGTTGCCGCATCTTGTGGCTTATTGGATTGCACAAAAGCGAATGCTTGACGCACTAAGGCATACGGCACGTCAGCTCCCTTGCCACTTGCAACATCACCGAATTCTTTTGCAGCTTCGGCAAATTTTTTCTGCATGATGTAGACGTCGCCAACACGAACTCGTGCATCGTTCAACAATCGCTCTTCTTTGCATCCTTCGATCAACTGGCGATACGACACCACTGCTTCGTCGAATTTCTTTAGGTCTTCCAAGGCAACGCCACGCGCATAAAACGTATCGCAGCGTAAGGGAGAATTTTTCGCAGCGTCCATGGCGACCAAGCGGTCGTAGAGCTCAACGGCCGCTTTCGCATCGCCGAGCGAATAGGCGGCTTCGCCACCGTAGAACAGGGCTCGGTCGGCATATTTGCTCGCCGGTTTTTCTTTGAGCAGCGTGCGAAACGCGTCGAGCGCCGCTTGCAATCGTTTTGGATCTTGTTTTTCCTTATCTCCTGCACCAGCAAACTCGCACCAGCCAAGATTGACAAGGCTCTCCTCACGTAACTCAGACTTTTCGTCTTTAATCGCTTTGGAAAATGCGTCACAGGCGGCCGGATAATTCGGCAGGGTTTGTTGCATGTAACAAACGCCTAAATAGTGGGCTGCCTTGGTCGCGAAAGGTTCGTCAGGATACTTTTCTAAGTATTTCTTCCAACCTTCAATCGCCAAATCAATGGCCCCGTTGGTTTGAAAATTTGCAGCATCTGCATACAGCGACATGGCCTTCTCGTTGTAGTCCGCCGCGTCGTCTGCTCGCGACCACGGTGCAAGGAATACAGCAATTAGTAATAAAATACCTCCAAGCAGTCCCGAATTTACGAGAACGCTCCATAGGCTGCGCCTAAAATCGCTGTTGCGACTGACCAACATGCTTGCCCCCGGAAGCGACTCGCAGTGAGCCGCGGCAAAAAAAGAGGATTCTTGTCGAAAATTTTCGCCCCAATCGTGCTGGCGAACGTATCTCAGTCTAGCCATGAACGGGCCAGCGGGGAAGCATTCCGCGACGAATTCTGACCAGACATCTGGTTGAAAATTACTGTTTTACAACTTTCCGTGTATTGGTCACCTGCCAAGGCTTACGCAAGCGATTACTCTTCTCAAATTATTCTCCCCACTTTTTTCAATTGGACTTCTGGAACGTGTTGACCAGCTTGATCACCGGTGGTGCCGGATTTATCGGTTCGCATCTCACCGAACGACTGCTCCTACGCGGCGACGATGTTATCGTTGTCGACGATCTATCTACCGGTAGGTTAAATAACCTCGCAAACGTTCAATCGCACCCTCGTTTGGAGTGGATTCACAGGTCCGTCGAAGATCCAAAACTGGTTGCAGACCTAGTTGATCGGGCCGACCGGGTGTACCACTTGGCCGCCGCTGTAGGTGTGGCGTTAATCGCAAAACAGCCGATTCAAACGATTGAACGGAACATCTATCCAACCAAATTCATTCTTGACCGATTGGGGGAGCGAGCGGCTCGTGGTGAATTCGTTCCCACGTTCATTGCTAGCACCAGTGAGGTGTATGGAAAAAATCCAAAAGAAGTGTGGTGCGAAGAAGATGATCTTGTTTTCGGCTCGACAACCAAACCACGCTGGAGCTATGGAGTCTCGAAAGCGATCGACGAGTTTCTCGCCCTGGCGTTCCATAAAGAACATGGGGTTCCGGTCGTCATCGGACGTTTTTTCAATGTCGTCGGTCCACGCCAAACCGGTGCGTATGGAATGGTTCTCCCAAGGTTTGTTGAATCCGCGATCCAGCAACGTCCACTGGTTGTTCACGACGATGGCTACCAGATTCGCTGTTTTGCCCATGTCGACGATGTGCTCGATGCAGTCATCAAACTGGTCGAGACGCCCGAGGCTGCGGGCCAGGTCTATAACATTGGCAGCGACCAACCCGTGTCGATTCTGGATCTCGCCAAACGGACCATCGAGCGCGTCAATCCAGCGGCAACGATTGAGTTTCAGTCGTATGCGGACGCCTACGATCATTCCTTCGAGGATATTCGGCGGCGAGTTCCTGATCTGACCCGAATTCGCACCACCATCGGGTTTCAGCCAACGCATTCACTGGACGATATCATCGATTCCGTTGCCGCTTCGATGCGGTAAGGACTCCCGTAGGAATAAGTGTCGCCTTTCGCTCCGCGAAAGAGCGCTCTTTCGCGGAGCGAAAGGCAACACTCTAAGTTTCCCGAAAAATGTGCATCAGCGACCAGATTTTGGTGGGAGCATGCATCGGAAATCGTTAGAATTTTAATTCTTAACTTATTCATCCTTGGGGAACTAAATCATGCGTTATTCGCGTTCAGTGAGGCATCCGAATGCCTTTACGATCATTGAGTTGCTGGTCGTCATCTCTATCATTGGTGTTATGGTTGGTATTCTCTTGCCTGCTGTTCAGGCCGCCCGAGAATCTGCCAGATTCACCCAGTGTCGCAATCATCTCAAGCAACTCGGGCTCGGTATCCACAATCATGAAAGCCAATACAAAAGCCTTCCCGATGGCGGGCTCAATTGGTACGCCGGTCGATCGATGCGGAGTGGGACGCCTCTGATTACCCCCGATCAAGATTGGGGCTGGATGTACCAGATCTTGCCATTCATTGAAGAAGGTGCCGTTTATTCAGAAGTATCCGATGCTGTGGTTCGCGAGCATACCATTGCTATGTACTTCTGCCCGTCGCGGCGGTCAGCGGTAGTCAAAGACTATGGCGGTTCACCCCGGGCCGTAAATGACTATGCCGGAAATGGTGGTATTCAAACTAATCCGTCAGCGTTTTGGGGGGATGGTGTCACAGGTGGTTTTATGGGTCGCCGTGGCTATTCCCCCAAGGCAACTACCTCCACAATCGTAGACGGATTATCCAACACGTTAATGGTCGGTGAAAAGTCGGTCAATCGAGATCTCTACCGTACCCTCAGTTGTGCAGACAACGAGGGCTGGACCAGTGGATGGGACTGGGATGTGATTCGCTGGGGTAATGTACCTCCAATGCACGATACCAACGCGACCGACTGCGCACCTTGGTATGGCTCCATTCACCAAGGTGGATGCCTATTTACTTTCGGCGATGGAAGTGTCCATACCATCAGCTACTACATTGACACAAAGCTGTTCCAATCGCTTGCCCATTGTTCTGACAAAGAACCGCAAGTCTATAACGAGTAAGCTCACAATGAAGTCGAAGGCGTTTGCATCTTGCATCGACAAATAAGTGACTGGAGCAACCGTGACTACAAATGGAAATTGGTTGGAACGCCTGGACGCAGCTACCCAATACCGAGACTTACAAGCAATATTTTCGGAATTGGTTAAGGAAGTGCAAGCGGCGACCAACGGACCGCAGTTGGCGGAGTCGATCGATGAAGCTATCCGGTGGATCGAACAAGAGCGAGCGCGGGACCAAAATGAATTGGCGATGCACGAGCAGGAATACGCCGCATTCAAGAACCAGCAAAGTGGTATTACAGGGTGGTTCAAGAGACATTTGCCGTTTACTGAAACGCGGCGAATGGATCGCCAACATCGCGATACCGTCGCCGACCAGCACGCGGAAATCCTCGCGGATAACTTGTTCATCGCCCGTGCTCAGATGCTCAAGCAAAGATTGTTGCCGCCTGAATTCAGGCGGCTTGGGAAGCGACCTGACCAGTGGCGGATATCGCTAAGCAATAGTGAAGCAATCGACCGCATCCAGAGTTACGGCACGCTATTAGTTGGCCTTTCGCAAGAGCTAACGAATTCCGAGCAGTTTACGCAGGCGATTCGCGTGGAAATCAATGCGTTTCGTGATGCGGTATTCGCCAGCGACGAGAGTCGACAAAACCAAAAAAGTGACATCAAAGCGGCGACCGAAGAATTAAAAACCTTAGAAATCGAAATCAAGGATGAGCGAGGTTTGTTAGAGGCAGCGATCCAGCGTGCCGGCATGTTGGTGAGCGAAGAGCTTTCGCTGCATGATTCTGCATACTATCTTCTCCTGCAACGAGTCGATCACCTTAACGTTGCCACTGAACTTGCCAAAAGATCTGCCAATACAGCCAATGGCTTGACCGACATGCTGTCGACACTTGGCAAGCAATCCAAGCAAGCAGACAAGCTCGACCGCGATCAAGCGGACCTCGTCGTGCGCGGCGAACAAGTGAAGGCTGACTTACAAACTGCCAAAGCTCGTTTGACTCAAGCAGAGCAGCAGTGTTTAAGCATGGCCGTCCACTACGACGAATCCAAACGACGCGCTGATCAGGCGGAAGCGGGCTTGAATGCGGCCAGCAAGATATACGAACAACATCGCGTTTCATCCTCAGGCGATGTAACCGGTTCGCTCAACTCGTCTGATCCTGTATTCGTTGAATACCAAAAATTGGAGCAAGATCGCGCGACCGCAGCGGATGCGTTACGCATTGCCGCCGCACCATTTGATTTGGCAAAGTCTTATCGTGACGAAGTCAAACCGTCCGTCAACAAGCTCGAAGCCGATCTCCGCTCGATCGATTCGGAGAAAAGCGAATTGAGCCGCCAGCAGCAAAACACTGCTCATACTTTCAATACTTTGAGAGACAAAATTCCGCTGGCGATCGGCGAATTTGAGCCGCTGCTGGACGAATATTTTGGCGCTCTCGAACCGCTGCAATGGGAGTCGCATGTAATGAAGCTGAATCGCACTTTGCAATGGAAAAATGCTTTAAGCTCCTCCTTTGATCAACCTCGCCATGACTGGCGCAACGTCTCGACGCCTAGCTCGGTCAACGCTCAAGAGACCGAAAGATTATTTCAAAGCGTGACGGAAGCGATCAAGAAAGACCAGCAGGAATTGAAACGGCAACTTGACGCAGACGAGCAACGACGCAAGGACTCTTGGACGCGTCGTTGTCACGAATTGATTGGCAGTGAAGCAGCGCGATTAGTTTGTTGATTTAGTCGTGTCTTGAATTTTAGCGTGCAAGTCATAACCCACCGCATTTCGCTCCACATACCGAGCAACGACGAAAAAATGGCCGTCGTCAGCAAGGGATCGCAGTGGTCCCTCGCTTACGCATATGGCAAGGGAGATAGTAACCACAGCCGATTGAATACAATGCCCCGCTTCGTTGCTGGGGCAGAACGTTTTGTGTAGTGGGATTCGCCAGAATTCCCAACGTTTTAGTGTGCTGAGGAATTCTGGCTAATCCCACTACGATCAAATCCCAGCATTGAAGCGGGGCATTGAAAATTAGACCACCATTGTTAGCGCACGACTGCCTGAACTGAAAAAAGAGTTGTCCCATGACCTGCCGTTTGCTTGGAATGATCGCGTTCCTTATCGCCCCTTTCGGCCATGCGTTGGGTTTTGAAGTCGGTGGTATCGTTCGCAAGATTGACGCGGAAAAACGGACGGCCTTCGTGTTTGCCGGCGGACAAGAGCGAGCGGTCAAGACCCCATTGCTGCTATGGGGACCGTACTTTTGGGCGGATGGTTTAACGCCTCGCCAGAGCGACGGGCTCGTTTGGCAGCGCAGCGACCTTGGTGGTGATGGAACGCATCCCAGTGACAGCGGTCGCCAAAAGGTGGCTGAGCAATTGTTGAAGTTTTTCAAGACCGACGACTATGCAAAAACCTGGTTTGTGACGCCCATTGATGCCAAGGACGACAGGAAAATTTTACGACAGAACAATTAAGAACTGCACTTTAGGCGAAATGTTTTTGTTGGATACGGCACGGTAGCGATTATGTCGCGAGGCTTATGATGAGTTCCAGGAGCGGCTTGATTTTCTGTTT